>NZ_JCACHA010001213.1:0-4617 GCF_059503625.1 Skermanella sp. | reverse complement strand
ACAAAACCTTCCGCTACGCCGCCTAATTCAAGATCACCCAGGCCGGATCAATAAGAGCGGATGCCGAGCATGAGGCGCGCATCAACAGCCTGCCTTCTCCTGCGATAGCGCGGCTCCGCGGGCCCGGCACCGCCATGGCGCCGCGTCGCCGCCCGGGTCGGCATAACGGGCGCCGCACCCTCCACACAGGATTTCCAGCCGGGGCGCGGGCGTCGGCTGGTGCATCTCATCGCCTCCCTTTGGCACCATCCGCATGTAGCTCGGTAACCGCTACTCAGCGAGCCAGAGGTCAACCAGCGGCGTGATCGTGCCGACCACGCCAAAGTCGCGCCCGTGCAATGGTGGTTCGGCCTCCACAGGGCGCAAACCTGGTCGCTTCTAGGACAATAAATCGTGACGCTTCGGCAAAAATAGAAACAAAATACCGCGACGGCCTTCCGCTGCGACTAGTTCCGGCCTTGCATAGGCGTCAGCAGGAGGCGGTTAGACAGCGAACAGGCCCATGAGGCAGACGTTGCCAAAAACGCCTAAAGGTTGAGAGTGCGATTTTAATTGTAAGTTCATGCAGGTGGTTGTGGTTTGAAGCACGTTGTAAACGCTTGCCCAGCCGTTCCCAAGCGCGCGGTAATCTTTACTGGCTTAACCTGTCCGCCCGAAACGAGGAGCAAGGAATTTATCCATCGATGCCGTGGATTCGACAAACTGAAAGGTGGTCGATTGACTTGAGCTGTCACTGGAAGAAAATTGGCCGTCACTAAGAGGGCTAGAACCGTGCAGTCACCAACTTTCCAAGCATTGATAACATGTTTTGTAACTGGATTTGCTGTGCCTGCTGCCATTGCGCAGGAGCGCCCTCCTGCGATGCCGACGCGCGATGTAATCGTTACCTACAAAGTTGACGACACTCCGCCGACCATCGACACCGTAGCTTGGCTCGCATCACAAGGCCGCATTCGGACCGAGGGCCGGAGCCTGATCAACCGTGTGGTTCACCTCATTGATACTCGAAACGGCGCGGTAGTGGTGCTGGTGGATGCCGATCGCACCTACCATGACCTTGGCAAGATGGCGGCAGCGATGACCCAGGACATTGCTGTAGTCCGCCCTGACGCCAAGCTTACACGGGAAGGTGCTGATACTGTCGCCGGGCAAGCCTGCACGGTCTGGCGGATTGAAGCGCAAGAGGAAGCCTCTTCTGACGAGGCGCGGCGTGCCTGCATCACCGCAGATGGGGTGCCGTTGCGCCTCATCGAGGGAAGCGGTGCGGAAGCTTCGACCCTGTATGTGGCAACACGAGTGGTATACGGGCCGCAGGACCCGGCTCGGTTCCAGCCGCCTGCCGATTACCGTCCACTTGCCGCAGTTCCGGTGGCACCACGTCGTTAACTCCGAGTGGCCCTGATGGCTTACCTCGTCAAAAAGCGGCGCGAGGGCAGGCTATGGCGGTACCAAGCGCAAGCGCGGCCCCAGGCTGCACCTGGCGGTCGACACGCCCGACCATCCGCTGGCCCTGCACGTGACGCCCGCCAGCACGGACGGCCGCGCCGAGGTTGGGCGGCTGGCCCAGGCCGTGCGAGCCTCCACCGGTCGGGGCGTCGGCTTGGCCTGTGTCGGGGGGGGGGCGCACTAGCCCAAAGGCCGCTGACGCCGCCGGAGCGCATGAGCTCGAGCTCGAGGTGGCCGGGCTGCTGGACGCTAGGCGTGGCTTCGTGCTGCTGCCGCGGCGCCGGGTGGTGGAGCGGCCCTTCGCCCGGGCCACCTGCTTTCGCCGGCTGGTGAGGGACTACGAGGGTTACGCCAGCACCCTCGCCGATCTTCACCTCGCTGCCCTCACCTGCCTCATACTCAAGCAAGCCGCGTAACCAACCAGAGGTCCATAACGGCCTCTGGAGTGGGCTTGGGCGACGCCGGATACCCCAGTAGGTGATGAAGCCGATGTCGAAACAATCCGGGAAAACCTGGATACCACTTTGGCAAGGTCCATAAGTTTGCGGGCTTCACGTCAGCATACCAAAGCCGGCTGATCTTTACATAGTGGTGCCGGGTCAATATGCGCCGCCTATCCGCTCAGGCCGGCTCCCACCTGATCCGATGGCGGGTGTGGTCTACGACGCGCTTCACTCCTGGTACGTTCTCGGCAAGCACGTAGAGAGCTCGGCTAACCGCCTCCGACCGGCTGAACCCGTAAAGTTCCACCACGCCGTCCTGGACATGCACCGCGGTGTGGACCGTGTCAGCCCAAGGTTCACGGTGCATCGCTGCCATTACGGCACGGTGGATTTGCTCGTCGGACAAATTATCCGCTTGAGGTTCCGCCTGCGCGACGAGAGCGCGGACCAAGTCGGAGCGGGTCACAACCCCGAGCAACTTACCATCCTCGGTCACAGGCACCCGTCGAATTCGATGTTCTTCCATTACGCGAGCAACATGCGCGGCGCTGTCGCCGGAGCTCGCTGTGATCACGCGATCGGCCATTACCTCGCTCGCCATGACGCCATGGCTTCGGGCGTAACGGTCCGCCCTGCCTGCTGGGTGACTAAACAGGCGCGAAAGCCACCCGGATGGTTGGTCATCCTCATCCGCCAAGCGGCGGACAAGGTCTGACTCGGTGACTATGCCAAGCAGCGTTCCCGCTGCGTCAGTTACCGCCACCGCAGAGATGCCCCGGTCGGCGAACATGCGAGCGATAGCGGCAACCGGCGTCTCGGGCGGCACTGTTGCCATTCCGGCCGTCATTACGTCGCGAGCATAAAGGGGAGTCACGGCGTCGTCCTTATTCTTGCCCTAACTAAGCATGCTCCTTCATCCAGGCGCCGTTCCAGTACCAACTATGGATAGCGGCAGTTATTGCGATACCCCAAGTATGTGGCGAAGGCCGACCCAACTTTGGCTGGGCCTACGCGCCTCTACTGGCGCCCACGAAAGGCCACGCTCACGGTTTCGAGGTCACTCCTCGCTTTCCGTGGACGGGTAGCTCGGCTGAGATCGAGCCTTACGCTTCCCATGTAAAAGCACGCAGGTTTCTTCACGGCCGGTTTGGAGTGGCCCCCATCAAACCCGACAGGCGGCCTGGTTGGCTGAGTGTTGGGCGATGAACCCACGCGGCGAGCGCCTGCGCAAGCCGGAGTGGGGATGGTGTTGTGATCCTCGAACCAGGCAGGCAGTTGCTGGAGGATGACGGTGGCGTCTGGCCTGGATTCATTCGAGCATAGTCGCGCTTGAGAGGTTTGACGAAGGCTTCGCAGACGCCGTTGCTTTCGGGGCTGCGAAGCGACGTGAAGCACAGGACGAGGTTGAGCGCGGCGGCGAAGTCGGTCGTCTCAGCAACGGTGTTGGGAAAGCTACTGGCGGCGAGCCATTGACGGGCTGCGGGGTGCGGATGGCGTCGAACCGACACTCGATGCAGTCCAGCATAAGGTCAAGAATCATTTCGCCGGAGATGCTGCCACTGGAGATGGCGACCAAAGTGATGATCTCGTGGTCATGGGTATCGATAACGAAGGCGAAGCGGACGACCTCACTCTTCCAGCAGGGGCTCTCGAGACCATTGAGGGCCCAGCACCGGTTGGAGGCAGGGACGACGACGATGCCCTGAGGGGTGCGGGTTGGCCACCTGCCGGTGTGGAGCTGCAACAGCAGCGAGGCGTAGCGCATCAGCCGGAACAGGAACCGTCCCGTCGTGGGGACGGCAAGAGCAACTTGGGTTTCTGAGCGTGCGTGCTCCAAAACCTCGCACAAGATCTCGGTCTCCATGGTCTTGCGGCCGAGCAAACCCTCCAGTTCGTGGACCTTGGCCTCGAGCTCAGGGACGCGGTTGATGGGGACGACCTCCTGGTCCGCGCTGACCGCCTCGTGCCCCACCCCTCGGCCATGCCGTCTGCACTGGAACAGCAGGCTAAGCGAGACGCCGTGAAGCCGGGCGACGGCGGAGACTGTAATGCTTAGCTGCAGGGTCTGCTCGACCAGCCGAACTTTCTCAAGGGCAGAGTACCGCCTCCGACGCTCACGGCCGGTGATGATTTCAACGCACTCAGCGGGTTTCGACATAGGCGCAGGCCCAAAGGGTGTTATAGCCCTCTGCGGCGGTATTTTTCGGTATAAGGCATGCAGCCTGTCCGCAAACCATACCCATCCGGCGTCTCCGATAAGGAATGAGCGCTGATTGCGCCCTACATGGTCCTGTTGCGGGAGGATGTCGGCCAGTGGTTGTACTCGCTCCGGGCGCTGTTTAACGGCCTGCGCCACGTCGTCTGCCACGGCATTCTCAGGCGAGCCATGCCGAATGATCTGCCATCTTGGACGGCGGTCTACCAGCAGGCGCAGCGCTGGTTAGCCGCCGGCGTGTTCGAGGCCTTGGCCAGCGACCCGCATGCAATCCTCCGTCCGGCGGCAGGCGACAAGGCCAAGCCGGGCGCGGCCATCCCCGACAGCCGCACCCTTCGCTGGACGCCAGAGAGCGGCGAGCGCGCCGGATGCGATGGCGCCAAGCGCAAGCGGGGCACCAAGCTGCACCTAGCTGTCGACACGTCGGCCATCTGCTCGCCCTGAGCGCCCATCGCAACCCGCTGTTGCCAGGTCTACCTAGGTTTCTGCGCTTGGAGGCATTCGGCCTGTTTA
>NZ_JCACHA010001212.1:0-4620 GCF_059503625.1 Skermanella sp. | reverse complement strand
GGCGGCGGTCGCGGCTCGGTGGCTGCAGTCGCGCGCCGTCATGGGATCTGTACGAGCCTGATCTACCGCTGGCGCCGACAAATGGAGAACGGTGACCTGATGGGCGAGGTGCCGCATCTCGTCCCGGTGCGGGTGCTCGAAGCGTCGGTGCCAGTCGACGCGACGCCCTCCACGTCGGCGCCGATCACGACACCCGAGCCGTGCCGGACCGACCGTCGTCCAGGTCTGGTTGAGGTGGTCCTCGCCAACGGCCGGACGCTGCGGGTTGCCGAGGACATCGCTCCTGCGGTGCTGCGCCGGCTGGTCGGCGTTCTGGAGGCCGGATGATCACGGTTCCCGCCGGCGTCCGGATTTATCTGGCGATGGGGCCGACGGAGGTTCTCAAGCAGGATCCGTTCGCCGGTCATCTGTTCGTCTTCCGCGGCCGGCAAGGACACCTCGTCAAGGTGCTGTACTGGGATGGCCAGGGATTTTGCCTGTTCGCCAAGCGGATGGAGAAAGGGCATTTTGTCTGGCCGATCAGCCGGGAGGGAACCGCGGTGCTCACCCCGGCGCAGTTGGCCATGCTCCTGGAAGGCATGGAGTGGCGCTCCCCGCAACGCGCCGTCCGGCCTGAAGTGGCGGGGTGAGTCCCGGAAGCCACGCTCGTCCGGCAACAGCGCCGCCGCTGTGATACGGTCTGGTCGTCGGCATGGCGGCTGGGTAGACTCCGGGCATGTCGTCCATTCCCGACGCCCTGCCCACCGATGTCGAGGCGCTGCACGCGATCATCGCCGCGCAAGCCGCTGAACTGGCTGCCGCAAAGGCTGGGCTGATGGCCAAGTCGCTCGAGGTGGAAAAGCTCAGGATCCAGCTTGCCCGGCTCCGCCGGATGCAGTTCGGCCGGTCCTCCGAAAAGATCGCCCGCGAGATCGAACAGCTCGAGCTGGCGCTGGAGGATCTGGAAGCCACGGCTGCCGGAGCTTCCCAGCCGCCGGGCACCTCGCCGCCGGCCGCACCCGAGCGGCGAGCCAGGAGTGGGCGACGTCCGTTGCCGGAGCACCTGCCGCGCCAGGATGTGGTGCACAAGCCCGCCGATGCCTGTCCTTCCTGCGGCGGCGCCATGCGGCATGTGGGCGAGGACGTCACCGAGATACTGGATTACATTCCCGGCCATTTTACCGTCATCCGCCATGTCCGTCCCGCCGTCTCCTGCCGGTGCTGCGAAACCATGGATCAGGCGCCGATGCCTTCGCTGCCGATCCCGCGCGGCCTGCCGTCCGCCGGGCTGCTTGCCCATGTCCTGGTAAGCAAATACTGCGATCACCTGCCGCTCTACCGTCAGTCCGCCATCTACACCCGCGAGGGCATGGACCTGGAGCGCGCTCTGCTGGCTGATTGGGTTGGCAAAGCGGCGGCCTTGATGGCGCCGCTGGTGGAGGCGGCAGGCCGACACGTGCTGGCGGGTTCCGTGCTGCACGCGGACGACACGCCGGTTCCGGTGCTCGATCCGGGACGGGGGCGGACAAAGACGGGACGGCTGTGGGTATACCTGCGTGATGAACGCCCGCATGCCGGACCGGCGCCGCCGGCTGTGCTGTACCGTTACACGCCCGATCGCAGGGGCGAGCATCCGCAAGGAGTGCTCGCGGGCTTCCACGGGCACCTGCATGCCGATGGCTATGCCGGGTTCGAGGCGCTGTACGGAACCGGAAACGGTCGAGCCGCCGTCGCTGAGGTCGCCTGTTGGGCGCATGTGCGTCGCAAGATCTTTGATGAGCATGCCTCTACCGGGTCACCCCTGGCCGAGGAGGCGCTGAAGCGGATCGGGACGCTGTTCGACATCGAACGCGAACTGACCGGCCGACCTCCGGCGGAGCGCCAGCAAGTTCGCCAGACCAGGGCCAAGCCTGTGCTCGATGCCCTGGCGGCTTTCTTCGACAGCACGCTGGCACGCCTCCCCGGCAGGAGCGATCTGGCGGCGGCTATCCGCTACGCACGCTCGCGCTGGGCGGCGCTGACCCGCTACGTCGAGGATGGCCGGCTGGAGATCTCCAACAATGCCGCCGAACGCGCCATCCGACCCTTGGCCATCGGCCGACGCAACTGGATGTTCGCCGGTTCCGATACCGGCGGCATTCGAGCCGCGGCAATCTTCACTCTTATTGAAACCGCCAAGCTTAACGGGCTCGATCCGCAAGCCTACCTGCGGGACGTTCTCGGCCGCATCGCAGACCATCCGATCAACCGTATCGGAGATCTGCTGCCCTGGAACATCACCGCCCAATAATCATGCTGATCGGCAGCGTCAATACCCTTCAGCCGCAGCATTGAGCTGACGCTTACGTTATGGCAGGGCGGGGTCAGTTTGCGAAAGAGCCGTGAGATTGAGCGTATTTACAACTCAGCCGCGAACTGCCGGGCGAGACCCTCCAGTGTCATATTTTCAGCTATGGCATCGTGAGGAATAAGCACGTAAATCCACGGTTTGCCCTGATAGCTTGCGGCGTGCTCCGTCGCGCGACGGCACCATTCAACGGCAACATCTTTTTTTGCGAGAACATCGGGAACTGCCATCTGATTGGAGGCCTTAGGCTCCAACATGAAGATGCGCGTCTCTGTCTCGGCAACGAAATCCGGCTGGTATTCCAGGTCCTCGATGCCGCTGCGATAGAAGAGCTGAAACTGGCCTCGGGCTGGCTTGAACCATTTCAGTGATTCCCTCTCCAAGACGACCGCTAACTTTCGCTCGGCATCGGACTGGAATTTCTGAGTTGGATAGAGGCAGCGCGAGAACCCGCCAAAAAGGTAGCGCGACATGTTGCTCTTATCGAACGGCGAGATGCGGAAATCCAAGGGCGCCTCGTCAGCTGCCGCAGTGTAGGCGCTGTTTCGAAGCTCAGTGAAACCACGAGTGATTACGACATCATATGCAACTTGATTGTCTTGCCAGAAATGTTTCTGCATCTGCACGTGGACAAAATTTGCGATTTCCTTCTGATGGAGCCGCAGCACCTTCCGCGCATCGTCGTCAGAGAGGTAACACCGAAAGTGGCGAGTGACCTGTTCGGCCAAGTCGTAGAGCAAATCAGCGTGCTCATCGTAGGAGACGTCGTCGAAATCGATGAGGCCGCTGACAACGTAGTCTTCGAGACGTTGTTCATCCATGGGTCCAGCACCCACACCGATCCTATCGACCTGACCAGTCCGCAGGTGGGCGGCCCAAAGCGTTTCATTTGGCGCTTCGTACCGCATTCGGGAGAGATCGAGGGTAAACGGCCGGTACCCCGATTTCACTTCGCCTCTCGGGACCACGAGGATGCGTGGGATATCGATGGTCTGCTGGACAACTATCTCGGCGGTTTTAGCCACGATCGCGGCCAAGTTGGGTTTAGTCGAGATCCCGTCAAGTTCCATCTGTGCTGGCCGATATTGGCTCTCCACCTCGCGAAGCAGTGTTGCCTGCACCTCCGGCCTCTGGAGATGGCCGACACTTGGTAACCATGATGGCTGGGTCTCAAGCTTCCGGATGACGTCATAGGTGATCTTGGCGATCTTCTGCTCATCGGCGTTAAAAACTGACTGCGCCTCATGGACGCGGCCAGCGGCCGAGGATGACGCACTATCAGACTGAAGCCCGAGTTTTGAGGCGAGCTGAGGTTGGGAGACGATAGTAACTGTCTTCTGCTGAAGCTGATCGTTCGATAGAATTACCTGCTGCAGCCGAATTGTGGAGTCGGGCTTCTTCGCCTCATCTACGATTTCCTGGAAACGATCGTGAGCCACGATGTTGAGCCGGTCGACGGCAATCACGCCGGTGCGCTTGCCGTACGGCAGTCGAAGTCCGCGCCCGATAGACTGCTCGATCAGCGTGCGGGCGTTCGCGGCGCGCAGCGGCACGATCGTGTAGAGATTGGTGACATCCCAGCCTTCTTTGAGCATGTTAACGTGGATCACAATTTCGGTCGGCTCTTCCGTGTGCTCAACCTTGAGCAGCCGCTCAACCGTTTCCTCTTCCTTGACGCTGGAATCAACCTGAATGACCTTGTCCGTGTAGCGTCCAGCAAAGAATGCGTTGGACTTGATGAGCTGCATCAGTTCCGCCGCGTGCGTCGTGTCCCGAGCAATGACCAGCATAAACGGCTTGACGATGCGCTCGTCAAATTGACGCGCATAGGTTTCCAACTCTACCTTGACGCTCTCATGCAAACGCACACCGTCTTCAAGCTTGATCTGCTCGATCAACTCTGGAGACTTCCCCACTGGTGAGAAATTCTCCCGCGTTACTACCGCCGGCTCTTTCACGAAGCCATCGGACATCGCCTTCCCAAGCGGATAGTCGAAGATCACGTTCTGAAACGCGACTGGTCCGCGCGCTGTCTCGACGAAGGGGGTCGCGGTCAGCTCCAGACCAATGACCGGCTTCAGTTCGTTGATGGCGCGGATGCCCGCCGATGCGCGATAGCGATGCGACTCGTCCATGATCAGGACAAGGTCATCGAGACCGGCTAGATACTCGAAGTAGCTTTCTCCGATTTCCTCCTTGAAGCTGCGAATTTTGGGTGACCGACCCCCGCGCACCTCAGAATTGATTTTCGAGATATTGAAGATGTTGATCGTAGTAGGACAGAGATGTCCGCC
>NZ_JCACHA010001211.1:0-4640 GCF_059503625.1 Skermanella sp. | reverse complement strand
GCTCGGCCTGAACCGGCCGGTGCTGGAGCAGTACCTTCACAGCATGGCGGGCCTGCTGCGGGGAGATCTCGGATATTCCATGATGGATGGAGCGCCGATTGCCGGAGAGATCGCGACACGCCTGCCGCGCACGCTGGAACTGATAGGGGCAGCCGCCCTGATCAGCGTCCTGGTCGGCGTCTCGACCGGCACGCTGGCGGCGGTCGGCGCCGGCGGAGCGTTCGACCGGATCGCTTCGGCGCTGGCCGGGCTGGGCTTGGCGGTGCCGGTCTTCGTGATCGGCACGCTGGCGATCCTGGTGTTCGCCCAGTCGCTCCGGCTGGTGCCTGCGGGCGGCTTCGTCCCCTTCACGCAGGACCCGGCGCAGCACCTGACCCTGCTGATGATGCCGGCGGGGACCATCGCGGTCGGCCTGTCGGCGATCATGTTCCGGGTGACGCGGAGCGCCGTGCTTGAAGTGACGCTGCGCGACTATGTCCGGACGGCGCGGGCCAAGGGGCTGTCGTTCCGTCGCATCCTGACGCGGCACATCCTGCGGAATGCGCTGATCCCCGTCGTCACAGTCCTGGCGCTCAACCTGGGAACGCTGCTGGGCGGAACCGTGCTGGTCGAATACGTCTTCAACTGGCCGGGGCTGTCGGGGCTGCTGGTCGATGCGGTCAACGGGCGCGACTACCCGGCCGTGGTCGGCGTGGTGCTGGTGATCTCGATCCTGTTCGTCACGCTCAACTTCGTCGTCGATATCCTCTACGCGGTGCTCGACCCGCGGGTGAGGCACGGATGAGGCGGCTGCCCTGGATTCCGATATCCGCCGTCGGCCTGATCGTGCTGGCGGCACTGGCGGCGCCATTTACCGGGCTGGCCGATCCGGTCGCGATGGACGTGGCGCACCGGCTGGCGGGACCCTCGGTCGCCCATCCCTTGGGTCAGGACGAGTATGGCCGGGACGTCCTGTCGCGCCTGATCTGGGGAGCGCGGACCTCGCTCGGCATCGCCTTCGCCGCCGCCGCCATTGCCTGCGTCGTCGGCACGATCCTGGGTCTGGTCGGCGGCTATCTCAGGGGTGTCGCGGAACTGCTGGCCGTCCGGTCGATGGACGTGGTCCTGTGCTTTCCGCCGCTGCTGCTGGCGCTGCTGGTCGTGACGCTGCTGGGGCCGGGGGCGAGCACGCTGATCCCGGTGCTGGCCATCGTCTACCTGCCCAGCTTCACCCGCGTCGCCTATGCCGGCGTCCTGTCGGTGCGCGGGCATGAATACGTCACGGCGATGAAGGTGCTGGGGGCGGGACGGCTGCGGATCATGACGCGGACGATCCTGCCCAACATCGCCGGCCCCGTCCTGGTCCAGTTCAGTCTGGCCGCCGCTTCGGCGGTGGTGCTGGAATCCGGGCTGTCGTTCCTGGGGCTCGGCGTGGTCCCCCCGGCCCCGAGCTGGGGTCTGATGATCGGGGCCGCGCGCGGCACGATGGTCCAGGCGCCGCTTTTGCTGCTGTGGCCCTGTCTGGCGCTGACGGTGACCATCCTGGCGATGAACGCGCTGTGCGACGGCCTGCGCGACGTGCTCGATCCCCATCCGGCAGCGAGGCGTGCCTCCTGGTTCTCGCGCTTCCGCCGCATCGCGGCTCCGGCTGCGACCGAGCCGGCCGAACCGGGCACCGTGCTGGACGTGCGCGGCCTGACCGTCGCCATCGGCAACCCTGGGGACGGCAAGCTGGCGGTGCGGGACGTCTCGTTCCATGTCCGAGAGGGCGAGACGCTGGCGATCGTCGGCGAGAGCGGGTCTGGCAAGTCGCTGATGAGCCTATCGGCCATCGGCATGGTCCCCGCCGGCGTGGAGGTTTCCGGCGGCACCGCGACGATGGAGGGGAAGGACCTGTTGGCCCTGCCGGCGGCTGAGCTGCGGAAGCTGCTGGGCGACAGGATGGCGATGATCTTCCAGGACCCCGGCAGCAGCCTGAACCCGGTCCACCGCGTCGGCTCCCAGATCGCGGAGGCGATCCGCGCGCACCGTCCGGTCTCCCGCCGCGCCGCCACGGCCCAGGCGGTGACGCTGCTCCGCAACGTCGGCATCCCCGATCCGGAGCGCCGGGCCAAGGCGTTCCCGCACGAGTTGTCCGGCGGCATGCGGCAGCGGGTGATGATCGCGATGGCCATCGCCAACGGCCCGCGCCTGCTGGTCGCGGACGAACCGACCACCGCGCTGGACGTCACCATCCAGGCCCAGGTGCTGGACTTGCTGGCATCCCTCAAGCGCGACGGCGGGCTCGGGCTGCTGTTCATCACCCACAGCCTGCCGGTGGTGGCGGAGATCGCCGACCGGGTCGCCGTCATGTACGCGGGCGAGATCCTGGAGGAGGGGCCGACCGCCGAGATCTTCGCCGACCCACGCCACCCCTATACGGCGGCCCTGCTGCGCAGCGCACCGAAGGACGACGGCCCGGCTCCCGAAGGCATTCCCGGAACCGTGCCGGTGCCGGGCGACCTGCCGGCCGGCTGCGTGTTCGCCCCGCGCTGCGACAAGCGCATCGATACCTGTGTGAAGACCCGGCCGCCGCTGTTCAATATCGGTCCCGGCCGGGCATCCCGTTGCATCCGGTGGGCATCCCTATGACGGACGGTCTTTCCATGACGAACAGTCTGATCGAAGGCCGCAACATGAGCCGGTCGTTCCACGGTGGCGGTTTCTTCCGCCGGGGCCGGTCGATCCAGGCCGTCAGCGACGTTTCGATCTCGCTCTCGCGCGGCGAGGCGGTCGGGCTGGTGGGAGAGAGCGGGTCGGGCAAGAGCACGATCGGCCGGCTGATGCTGGGGCTGATGGACCTCAGCGCCGGGCGGATCACGTTCGACGGCGACGACCTCGCCACTCTCGACGACAAGCGCCGAAGGGCGCTCCGCCGCCGCATGCAGATGGTCTTCCAGGACCCCTATTCCAGCCTGGATCCCCGGCGGACCGTGGGTTCGCAGGTGGAGGACGGGCTTGCCATCCACGATATCGTGCCGAAGGACCAGCGCCGCGAGCGGGTGGTGGAGCTGCTGGGGCGGGTGGGGCTGGAGCCGCACCACGCCGACCGGACGCCGCGCCAGTTCAGCGGCGGCCAGCGCCAGCGCGTCGCCATCGCGCGGGCGCTGGCGACCGATCCGGACTTCCTGGTCGCGGACGAGCCGGTGTCGGCGCTGGACGTCTCGGTACAGGCCCAGGTGATGGCCCTGCTTGCCGACCTGCGCTCCCGGCTGGGTCTGGCGATGCTGTTCATCAGCCACGACCTGCCGGTGGTTCGCCACCTGTGCGACCGCGTCGTGGTGCTCTATCTGGGCCGCGTGATGGAGGAAGGACCGGTCGAGGCCGTCTTCTCCGCCCCGCACCATCCCTATACCCGCGCGCTGCTGTCGGCGGCCCCCAGCCTTCACGCCGCATCCCGGCGCGAGCGCGTCGTGCTGCGCGGCGAGCCGCCCAGCCCCGCCAATCCTCCCTCCGGCTGCGTCTTCCGGACCCGCTGCCCCAGCGCGATCGAGGCCTGCGCCGGGGTGGTTCCGGTGCTGGAGACGCGGGGCGATCCCAGCCACCGCGTTGCCTGCATCCGGCACGACATCGGCTGACCCGTTCGGACCACCAGTTCTCCCGCTTTCCGGCATAATCGAGGAAACCGCCAAATCATGGCACCCCGTATCGATCAAATCGAAACAGATCAGGTCATTCCAAAACGCGTCGATGTCGTGATCATCGGCGGCGGCATCGTCGGCGTCTGCACCGCTATGTTCCTGGCCGAGAAGGGCGTCTCGGTGGCGCTTTGCGAAAAAGGGCATATCGCTGCTGAGCAATCCAGCCGCAACTGGGGCTGGTGCCGCAAGATGGGCCGCGATGTCGCCGAAATCCCGCTGGCGATCGAGAGCCTGCGGTTCTGGGAGCAGATGAACACGCGGGTCGAGGGCGAGACCGGCTTCCGCAAGGAAGGCGTGGTTTATCTGTGCGAGACCCAGGACGACATCGCCCGGCACGAGGAATGGCTGGAGCACGCCCGGCCCTATCAGCTCGACAGCCATCTGCTCAGTCCCGACGCGGTGGACAAGCTGCTGCCCGGCTCCGCCCGGAAGTGGAAGGGAGCGCTCTACACGCCCAGCGACGGCCGCGCCGAGCCTCAGAAAGCGGCCCCCGCCATCGCCGCCGCCGCCCGCCGGATGGGCGCCCATATCCTGACCGGCTGCGCCGTGCGCGGGATCGAGACATCGGCCGGCAAGGTGTCGGGCGCCGTGACGGAGAAGGGGACGATCGCCTGCGATACCGTCGTCGTGGCCGGGGGAGCGTGGTCGCGGCTGTTCCTCGGCAACATGGGCGTGTCGTTCCCGCAGCTCAAGATCTTAGGCTCGGTGATGCGGACCAAGCCGCTCGACGGCGTGCCGTCGCAGGCGGTCGGCGCTTCCGACTTCGCGTTCCGCCGCCGGTTGGACGGCGGCTACACCGTGGCGCAGCGCGGCGCCAACATCGCTCCGATCGTGCCCGACAGCTTCCGCCTGTTCTTCGACTTCCTGCCGGCCTTGCGGAAGCAGTGGCACGAGCTTCGGCTCCGGGTCAACGGCCGCTTCATCGAGGAATGGCAGATCCCCAAGCGCTGGTCGCTGGACCAGAAGACCCCGTTCGAAACA
>NZ_JCACHA010001210.1:0-4651 GCF_059503625.1 Skermanella sp. | reverse complement strand
CTATTTTACGCTCGCCGCAGGCGACCTGATCTTCACCGGCACCCCTGCCGGCGTCGGCGCGGTCAAGCGCGGCAATGTGCTGGTCGGCGGCGTGGACGGGGTAGCCGAGCTGAAAGTTACCGTCGTTTAAGCGATCCGTTACGACCAGACGAAAGGGAGCGTCGGCATCTAACGATGCTCCCTGGATTTCGGGAAATTAACGCTGTATCACCGAAAGACAGGCGGGGAATACTCCCCGCGTCTGGAGGTTTCTGGTGATACCCGTCAACCCCCATCTACTCGCGACATCCAGCCCGCCGATCCCGGAGGCGCAGGCTTGGGCGACCCGCTATCGCGGCGATCTCGGCCCGCTGGTCGATCTGGCGCAGGCCGTTCCCGGTTACCCGCCGCACCCCGATATCCTTGAAGCGCTGGCGAGTGCGGCGGCGTCTCCGCTGATGGCGCGCTACGGTGCAATCCTGGGCGACGCCGATCTGCGCGACGCCTACGCGGCGCATGTCTCGGGCAGCTTCGGCAGCCGTATAGCATCGGGTGAGGTCGCGGTCACGTCGGGCTGCAATCAGGCCTTCTTCGTCGCGGCCATGGCGCTGGCTAAGGCCGGAGACGCGATCCTCCTGCCGAGCCCCTGGTACTTCAATCACAAGATGACTCTGGACATGCTCGGGATCGAGGCGAGGGCGGTCCCGGCGCTCGCCGAGGATGGCTTCAGCCCCGATCCGGACCGCATCGCGGCTGCCATCGACGGGCGTGTCCGCGCGGTCGTCCTGATCAGCCCGAACAATCCGACCGGCGCCGTCTACCCGCCGGAAACCCTGCTGGCGATCTTCAACGTCTGCCGCGAGCGCCGCGTGGCGCTGATCCTGGACGAGACGTACCGCGACTTCCTGTCCGACGCAGGCACCAAACCCCATGGCCTGTTCGACCAGCCGGACTGGCAGGAGACGCTGGTCGAGCTTTACAGCTTCTCCAAATCCTTCTGCGTCCCCGGCCACCGGCTGGGCGCCGTGATCGCGGGGGAGGACTTCCTGGCGGAGTTCGCCAAGGTGATGGACTGCCTTCAGATCTGCGCGCCGCGCGCCGGGCAGCATGCGCTGGCGGCGACCCTTGAGCCGATGGCGGTGTGGCGGGAAGAGAACCGTCGGGAGATCGTCGCCAGGGCCGATGGCTTCCGGTCGGCTGTCGCCCAGTTGGACGGCTGGAGGCTGGACGCCATTGGCGCCTATTTCGCCTTCCTGCGCCACCCGTTCGACGCATCTGCCGCCACGGTCGCCGAAGCTCTGGCGGTCGAGCGCGGCGTGCTCTGCCTGCCCGGCAGCTATTTCGGACCCGGCAACGAGCGCCATCTGCGCATCGCCTTCGCCAATGCGGACAGGGCTGCGATAGAGACGCTGCCCGACCGGTTCCGCGGACTCAGCATGAGGTAAAGCTATCCATGGATAAGGACGAACTGCAACGCCTGCGGGACAAGTACGGATCGCTCGGCGGCGGCGACATCTTCGATCCGGAATTCCGCAAGGTCGCGGACACCATCTTCTCCAACGGAACCCGGCTGGCTCCCTATGCCGGCATGCCGACCTTCCTGACGGCTCCCCATCGGCCGATCGATCCCGAGAACCCCGATTTCGGCGACCTTCAGGTCGCCATTTCAGGCGTCCCGATGGATTTGGGCGTCACCAACCGCAACGGCTCCCGCTTCGGTCCGCGCGCTCTCCGCACCATCGAGCGGATCGGCCCCTACAACCACGTGCTGAAGACGGCGCCCGTATCGGACCTGCGGGTCGCCGATATCGGCGACGTGCCGTTCCGCAGCCGGTTCAGCCTGGACCTCTCGCACGAGGATATCGAGGCGCACATCGCCCGCATCCGCGACGCCGGCGTCGCCCCGCTGTCGGTCGGGGGAGATCACTCGATCTCGCTGCCGATCCTGAAGGCATTGGGCAAGGACCGGCCGGTCGGCATGATCCATATCGATGCCCATTGCGACACCAGCGGCGGCTTCGACCGGACCAAGTTCCACCACGGTGGCCCGTTCCGGGAGGCGGTGCTCGAAGGCGTGCTCGATCCCAGGCGGACGATCCAGATCGGCATCCGTGGCCCGGCCGAATATTTGTGGGAGTTCTCCTACGACAGCGGCATGACCGTGGTGCATGCGGAGGAAATCACCGGCCTCGGCATCCCGGCCGTGATCGAGCGCGCCCGCGCGGTGGCCGGCGACGGCCCGACTTACGTCTCCTTCGACATCGACAGCCTCGACCCCGCCTTCGCGCCGGGAACCGGAACGCCGGAAGTCGGTGGGCTGACCACGCGCGAGGCGCTGGAACTCCTGCGCGGGCTGAAGGGATTGAACATCGTCGGCGGCGACGTGGTCGAGGTGGCGCCCCAATACGACGCCAGCACCAACACGGCCCAGGCGGGCACCCAGATGCTGTTCGAGATCCTCAGCCTGATGGTCTACAGCCCGTCGATCGGCAACAAGCAATAAAAACGCTAAAAGACAGAACAGGAAGGTGAAAAGATGACCGAAATTGCAAAGACCGGGATCACCCGGCGGACGGTTCTGGCGGGCGCCGCCGCCGGGACGGCACTGCTCTCGATGCCGTCGATCGTCAGGGCACAGGACAAGTCGCTGAAGGTCGGCGTCTATGGCGGCTATTTCCAGGAATCCTTCGACCAGCACATCTTCCCGGACTTCACCGCCGCTACCGGCATCGAGGTCCAGTCGATCTCCGAGCCGACGGGAGAGGCTTGGCTGGTCCAGCTTTCCCAAGCGGCCAAGGCCAAGCAGGCCCCAGCCGACGTGTCGATGATGTCCCAGGTCGCCATGCTCAAGGGACAGGCGATCGACCTGTGGCAGCCGCTCGATCCGGCCAAGATCCCCAACGTCAAGAACCTGCTGCCGCAGTTCGTCAACAAATACCCTGACGGACGGGTCGCCGGCATCGGCGCGGTGTCGTGGTACATCACGCTGGTCACCAACACCGACGTCTATCCGGACGCGCCGACCTCCTGGACCGCCCTGTGGGACCCCGCCAACAAGGATAAGCTCGGCCTGCTGGCGCTGGTGTCCAACTCTTTCCTGCTGGAGGTCACGGCCAAGACCTTCTTCGGCGGCACCAACAAGCTCGACACCGAGGACGGCATCCTCGAGGTCATGCAGAAGCTGGCCGAGCTGAAGCCCAATGTCCGGCTGTGGTACAGGGACGAGGCGCAGTTTGAGCAGGCGTTGAAGTCGGGCGAGATCCCGATGGGCCAGTATTATCACGACGTCACCGGCCTTGCCGCCGCCGACGGCAACCCCGTCCGCTCCACCTTCCCCAAGGAAGGCGGCATCCTCGACAGCGGCTGCTGGGCGATCTCCAGCGCCTCGACCAAGTCGGCGGAAGCCCACGTCTTCATCGACTACATGTCGCAGCCGAAGATCCAGGCGACCCTGTCGCGCAACGTCGGGACAGCGCCGACGGTCGCACGTTCCGTCACCGACCTGACGGACGAGGAATTCGCCTCGGTGTCTTCGGACATCGCGCCGATCATCCCGCGCTACGACCTGTATCAGACCAAGTCCGACTGGCTGAACCAGAAGTGGACCGAACTGATCGTCGCCGGCTGACGCCTGTCCGTGCCGCCGTTCCCCGAATTCCAAGCGTCGGGGAGCGGCGTACCGATTTCCCGATCCAGTTGGAGGCCCGATGTCCGGCCTTGTCCTTGAGGGCATTTCCAAACGCTTCAACAACGTCGCGGCGGTCGATCACGTCGATCTGTCCGTCCCCAATGGCACCTTCGTCTGCATGCTGGGGCCGTCCGGTTGCGGCAAGACGACGCTTCTGCGGACGATTGCCGGCCTTGAGGAACCGACCTCCGGCCGCATCCTGATCGACGGCAAGGACATCACGAAGCTCCCGGCGCACCAGCGCGACTTCGGCATGGTCTTCCAGTCGCTGGCCCTGTTCCCGCACCTGAACGTCGGCGAGAACGTGGCATATCCGCTCCGCATCCGGGGTGTGAGCAAGGCCGATCAGGTCAAGCGGGCGGAAGAGTTGCTGGCCTTGGTGGATCTTGGCGGCTTCGCCGACCGTCCGGTTTCGAAGCTGTCCGGCGGTCAGCGCCAGCGCGTCGCCATCGCCCGCGCCCTGGCGCTGTCGCCCAAGCTGTTCCTGCTCGACGAGCCGCTGTCGGCCCTCGACGCCAAGCTGCGGGAGGCGATGCAGGTGGAGTTGCGGAAGCTTCAGCAACGGCTTGGCATCACCACTATCGTCGTGACCCACGACCAGCGCGAAGCGATGACCATGGCCGATCTGGTCGTCGTCATGGGCAACGGACGCATCCAGCAGGCGGCTTCACCGGTCGAGATCTACCGCAAGCCGGTCAACAGCTTCGTCGCCGATTTCATCGGCTCGACCAACCTTCTCCCGGTTCGGCAGGCCGGGGACGGGCAGGGCGTGTCGGCGCCCGGTGGTACGATTCCCGGCGTCGCGCTCGGTGCGGGACGCGATCAGGCCACCCTGTCGGTCCGGCCGGAAGACGTCCATCTGGTGCCCGCCGACCAAGCGCCGCTGACCGGGCGCATCAGCTTCATCCGGGACCTGGGCGCCAGCATCGAGACCTTCGTGGATGCCGGAGGGACCCAGATCGTCGCGGTGACCTCGCCGCGCGA
>NZ_JCACHA010001209.1:0-4656 GCF_059503625.1 Skermanella sp. | reverse complement strand
CCGAGGTCGGCGGCCAGCTTCTCGACTTCTTCGCCGACCGCCTGAAGGTGGTGCTGCGCGACCGGGGTGTCCGCCACGATCTGGTGGACGCCGTCTTCGCCCTTGGTGGCGAAGACGATCTGGTCCGGCTGCTCGCCCGCGTCGAGGCGCTTCAGGGTTTCCTCGGCAGCGACGACGGCGCCAACCTTCTGGTGGCATACCGTCGGGCCAGCAACATCGTCCGGATCGAGGAAAAGAAGGACGGGCGCACCTACGGCGATGCTCCGGAAGCGGGTTTGCTGGAACTGGCCGAGGAAGAGGCTTTGTTTAAGTCGTTGGCGGCAGCGGAAAAGAACGCAGTACCGCTTCTGACGGCTGAAGATTTCGCCGGGTGCATGGGAGCACTGGCGGCATTACGCGCACCGGTCGATGCTTTCTTCGACAAAGTAACGGTCAATGCGGATCAGCCCCCATTACGTGTAAACCGCCTGCGTCTTCTCAGTCAGATACCCGCGACCTTGAATCGCATTGCGGACTTCTCCAGAATTGAGGGATAAACCGCTGAGAGCGGCGACCACGACGCTTGACGGCAAACGGGCGCGGCCTGATGTCGCGGGTGAAACCGGGATGCCGTTCGAAACGTTTCCTGATGCCGCAACACAGACGGCAGGACCGGTCCCGAAAGGCCGTGTCCGCCGTCTCGGCGCGCATTCGGAACATGGACTACCCGCCCGGTCCGGGCGGTATAGGGGAGGCGCCGGCGTTACCGCTGATTTAACCAGGGTCGTGCCAGCGTGAAAGTTCATCACAGGAGTTACCGGGGATAACCATGGGCAATCAGGTCACTACCCGCTGGGTCTACAGCTTTGGCGACGGCAAGGCCGAAGGCCGGGCGGAAATGAAGAACCTGCTCGGTGGCAAAGGCGCTAACCTTGCGGAGATGAGCAATCTGGGCCTGCCCGTGCCGCCCGGCTTCACGATCACGACCGAAGTCTGCACCTATTACTACAAGAACGACCGCACATATCCGTCCGACCTGAAGGATCAGGTCACCACCGCACTGGCCGCCGTCGAGAAGAGCATCGGCGCCGGCTTCGGCGATCCGGAAAACCCGCTGCTGGTCTCGGTCCGCTCCGGCGCCCGCGCCTCCATGCCCGGCATGATGGACACCGTCCTGAACCTCGGCCTGACCGATATCACGGTCGAAGGTCTGGTCCGGCGCAGCGGCGACGCCCGGTTCGCCTATGACAGCTACCGCCGCTTCATCCAGATGTACGGCAATGTCGTGCTCGGCGTCGAGCATCACCACTTCGAGGACATCCTCGAAAACGTCAAGCGCGACCGCGACATCACCCTCGATACCCAGCTGGTCGCCGCCGACTGGCAGGCCGTGATCGAGGGCTACAAGCAGGTGGTCGAGCACGAGCTTGGCCGGCCCTTCCCGCAGGACGTCCACGAGCAGCTCTGGGGCGCCGTCGGGGCCGTGTTCAGCTCCTGGATGAACCAGCGCGCGATCACCTATCGCCGCCTGCACGACATCCCGGCCGAATGGGGCACCGCCGTCAACATCCAGGCCATGGTGTTCGGCAACATGGGCGAGGACTGCGCCACCGGCGTCGCCTTCACCCGCAACCCCTCCACCGGCGAGAACGCCTTCTACGGCGAATATCTCGTCAATGCCCAGGGCGAGGACGTCGTCGCCGGCATCCGCACCCCGCAGCACCTGACCATCGCCGGCAGGCAGGCCAACAAATCGGACCTGCCTTCCATGGAAGAGGTCATGCCGGAAGTCTTCAAGCAGCTCGACGCGGTGCGTCTGCGGCTGGAAGGCCACTACCGCGACATGCAGGACATCGAGTTCACGGTCCAGCAGAACAAGCTCTACATGCTCCAGACGCGGACCGGCAAGCGCACCGCTGCGGCCGCCCTGAAGATCTCGGTCGATCTGGCCGCCGAGGGCGTGATCGACCGCAAACAGGCGATCCAGCGGATCGACCCCGCTTCGCTCGACCAGCTCCTGCACCCGACGCTCGACCCCAAGGCCCAGCGCACCGTCATCGCGCGCGGTCTGCCGGCTTCCCCCGGCGCCGCGTCGGGCAAGCTGGTGTTCAGCGCCGACGAGGCCGAGACCCAGGCCCAGCTCGGCGAATCCGTCATCCTGTGCCGGATCGAGACCAGCCCCGAAGACATCCACGGCATGCACGCCGCCCGCGGCATCCTGACCACCCGCGGCGGCATGACCAGCCACGCCGCCGTGGTCGCGCGCGGCATGGGCCGGGCCTGCGTCGCCGGGGCCGGCGACCTGCGCGTCGACTACAAGGGCCAGACCGTCAACGTTCGCGGCGTCACGATCAAGGCGGGCGATCTGGTCACGATCGACGGCTCGACCGGCGAAGTGATGCTGGGCGCCGTTCCGACGATCCAGCCGGAACTGTCGGGCGACTTCGCGACCCTGATGGGCTGGGCCGACGAGATCCGCCGCATGAAGGTCCGGACCAACGCGGAAACCCCGCTGGACGCCCGCACCGCCGTCAAGTTCGGCGCGGAAGGCATCGGCCTGTCGCGCACCGAGCACATGTTCTTCGACGCCGACCGCATCGTCGCGGTGCGTGAGATGATCCTGGCGGAGAACGAGCAGGGCCGGCGTGCCGCACTCGCCAAGATCGAGCCGATGCAGCGCAAGGACTTCGTCGAACTCTTCACCATCATGAAGGGCCTGCCGGTCACCATCCGCCTGCTTGACCCGCCGCTGCACGAGTTCCTGCCGAACTCCGACGCGGAGATGGAAGAAGTCGCCAAGGCGGCGGGCACCGACATCCTGAAGGTGCGCCACCGCGCCGGCCAGCTTCACGAATCCAACCCGATGCTCGGCCATCGCGGCTGCCGTCTCGGCATCTCCTTCCCGGAGATCTACGAGATGCAGGCGCGCTCGATCTTCGAAGCCGCCGTCGAGGTCTTCAAGGAGTCGGGCGAGACCGTGATCCCCGAGATCATGATCCCGCTGATCGGCACCAAGAAGGAGTTCGACATCCTCAAGGCCGTGATCGACAAGGTCGCCGGCGAGGTCATGACCAGCAGCGGCCGCAAGCTCGACTATCTGGTCGGCACCATGATCGAACTGCCGCGCGCCTGCCTTCAGGCCGGCGAGATCGCCGAGACGGCCGAGTTCTTCAGCTTCGGCACCAACGACCTGACGCAGACGACCTTCGGCATCAGCCGCGACGACGCCGGCAGCTTCCTGCCGGATTATCAGCGGACCGGCATCCTGGAACACGACCCGTTCGTGACCATCGACGTCATCGGTGTCGGCGAGCTGGTCAAGATCGCCGCCGAGCGGGGCCGCGCCACGCGTCCCGACATCAAGCTCGGCATCTGCGGCGAGCATGGCGGCGACCCGGCCTCGGTCCACTTCTGCGAGACCGTCGGCCTCGACTACGTCTCCTGCTCGCCCTACCGCGTTCCGATCGCCCGTCTGGCCGCAGCGCAGGCAGCGCTGTCGACCGAGCAGACGAACCGGGACTGAGGACTCTCCGGTGGACCTGACCCAACTCCGCGCGTCGCTGGCGCGCGGAGAAAAGGCGGCCCTGGCGGCGGCGCTGGCCGGGATCGAGCGCGATCCCGACAGCACCGCCACCGCCGGCCTGCTCGATGCCGCCTACTCCGATCCGATCGCCCAGGTGATCGGCCTGACCGGCCCTCCCGGCGTCGGCAAGTCGACCCTGACCGGTGCCCTGATATCGTCGTTCCGGCAGGCCGGTAAAACCGTCGGTTGCATCGCGGTCGATCCGTCCTCGCGCCGCAGCGGCGGCGCCCTGCTGGGCGACCGCACCCGCCTCGCCACCGACCCGGAAGACGCCGGCTGCTTCGTCCGCTCCATGGCGGCGCGCGACCGGCTGGGCGGCCTTGCCGGTCTGACCGTCGCCGCGATGGTCCTGATGAGGGCGGTCTACGACATCGTCCTGATCGAGACGGTCGGCGTCGGCCAGTCCGAAACCGACATCGCCGGCACGGCCGACACGATCGTCTTCTGCGTCCAGCCCGGCTCCGGCGACAGCCTTCAGTTCATGAAAGCCGGCATCGTCGAGATCCCCGACATCGTCGTAGTGACGAAAAGTGACCTTGGCCAAGCTGCCCAGCGCGCCCGCGCCGACGTCAAGGGCGCCCTCAGCCTGGCCGAGGCCGCGCGCGGCGACTGGACGATCCCGGTCCTCAGCCTCTCCGTCCAGCAGCGGCAAGGTGTCGCGGACCTGATCGAAGCGCTGGACCAGCACGCGGCTTGGCTCAAGACCTCCGGCCGCCTCGCCACCCAGCGCCACGCCCAGGCCGAAACCTGGCTGACCGAGTCGGTCCGCGAACGCTTCGGCCGCGAAGGCATCCGCCGCGCCGGCCCTTTGACCCTGCCCCCCGGCGCTCCCCCCTTCGGCCAGCTCCGCGCGGTCGCGCAACGGCTGCTGTAACACCAAGGGCCGAAGAATTTGACCGGTGAAGATGCTTCTGCCGTAGGTCGTGGGAAATCGAAGCCGCGCGCCCCAAGCAAGCGCGGGTATGTGGGGGGGCCCGGGGGGGTGGTTGGGGGGGGGGGGTGTTGGGGGGGGGGGGGGTTGGTGTTGGGTGTTTTTGTGTTTTTTTTTATTTATTTTTTTTTTTTTTTTTTGGGGTGTTGGTTGTGGGGGTGTG
>NZ_JCACHA010001208.1:0-4671 GCF_059503625.1 Skermanella sp. | reverse complement strand
CGAGATCGGCGACCCCGAGGACATCATCGCCCAGCTTTCGGGCCTGCCGACCGAGCGCTACCCGGTCGGCCGCGCCGCCTGAGGCTTGCGGTTGACGAGCGCCACTCCGAACGCCGTGACCGCCATGCCGGCCAGGGCCAGCAGCCCGAGCCGTTCGTCGAACATCAGGTATGCAATGACCGCCGTCGCGGGTGGGACCAGATAGAACAGGCTTGCGACCTGCGCCGCAGCTCCTCGCCGGATCAGCACATAAAGCAGGAATACGGCTCCTACCGAGAGCACCAAGCCTAACCAGACAAGCGCAAACAGGAACTCTCCGGTCCATCTGACCTGCATGGTTTCCAACTGCCAGGCGAAGACGACAAGGCCAAGACTGGTCGCGGCATACTGGATCGCCGTTCCGCTTCTCAGATCCATGCCACCGCAGAAGCGCTTCTGATAGAGCGTGCCGACCGTGATGCCGACCAATGCTGCAATGCACAGGGCGATCCCCGTCAAGTAACCTGCCTTGAGCGACAGGTTTTCCCATACGACCAGAAGAACGCCGCACAGCCCGAGCGTCAGGCCCAGCCATTGACGGCCGCTTACCCGCTCGCCGAAGACACGCCCAGAGGCGGCCGCCGTCAGGAGCGGCTGGAGACCGACGATCAGTGCGGCGATCCCTGCCGGAAGCCCATGGGCGATGCCGGTGAAGACGCCTCCCAGGTAGACGCCGTGAACCAGCAGGCCGGCGACCGTGATGTGCCCGACATCGGTCCAACGCCGCGGCCAGGGAGCTTGCATCACCAAGGCTGCCACGGCCAGGATGGCTGCTACAAGCGACAGCCGGATCGTCAGGAAGGTCAACGGCTCGGCATAAGGAAGCCCGAATTTGGCGCCGATGAAACCTGTGCTCCAAAGCAGGACGAAGACACCCGGCGTCAGCCGAAGCCAGTCCGGTCCGCCGGTCGAGGTGGGGAGTTGCTGTGTCATTGCCCGATCTACTTCGCCGTTGGCACAGGTCATACCGGTGCACGGCAACGGCTAACGTTGGAAAGAGCATTTTGCAACGCCTGGATTGTATCCATACAGGACGCCCGGATGCCGGCGTTAGCGGGCCTTTAACCGTCGCCCGCTATGCTTTGCGGATGACCTGGGCACGCATTATCGCCATCGCACTCGGTATCGCAGGTTTCAACACCAGTGCTCCGTCCCATGCCGCCCGCATCGCCGAAACGGAAGTCGAGGGGGCTGGCAGCGCCATGGAAGGCGATGTCGTGAGCGTCAAGGGAACGATGGTCCGGCTTCGCGGCATCGACGCGCCGGATCCGGGTCAGATCTGCCGAACGCTGCGGGGAGTGGAATACGACTGCTTCAGCGCTGCTCGCGCACAACTTCAGCAGATGCTCGACCTCGGTGAAGTGACCTGCGTCGCCAAGGAGCAGGATCGCAATCAGCATCACATCGGGGTCTGCCGTGTCCTGGGAAAGGACCTCTCGGCGGCGATGCTCGTCCGCGGCTGGGCCTTCGCCTACCGTAGTCTCAGTACGGCCTATGGCGGCCTCGAGGCTCGCGCCCAGGCGCGCAAAGCCGGCATGTGGGCTGGGCGCGTCGAGGCGCCCTGGCTGTGGCGGACAAGAAAGTTGAACGAGTGAAGCAGTCTTTCTCAGAGTTCCGCGTTCGCCGACTGAACGAATAGGAATGTCGCGGAAGATTAACCAAACTTCACTTGTCGACAAGCGTTCTGCCGATGCCTAATGTTCCCATCGCAACCGTGAGCTTCTGCGGAGCGGCAGTGCTGCCGACTATGTTCGGTATCCTGAGGGAAGGCTGGAAATATGCGGATCTATGCACGGGAACTGAACGAGCACCTGCCAAGTTTGCGCCGCTACGCCCGCGCGCTGACGGGGTCGGTCGACCATGGCGACGATCTCGTGACCCGATGCGTCGAAGCGGCTGTCATGGCGCCGCAGAGCTTCGGAATTCCGATGAAGACACCGGCGCCTCTCTATGCCCTTCTCCATGCATTGTTTGACAAGAACGGCGAGGGGAAACCTTTGAAGACCCAGCATCCGATAGAGCGCGTCCTGGCCCGCCGGCCGGAAACCGACAGGAGGCTCTACCTGCTCGTAGCGCTTGAAGAGCTGACGGTCGACGAAGCGGCCAAGGTCGTGAATCTGGGGACCAGGGAAGCCTTGTCGAGGCTGGTCAAGATCAGGGAATTCCTGCGTCAGGCGATGACGGCACGGGTCATGGTCGTCGAGGACAATGCGATCGCAGCGGTCGATCTGAGCGAAATGATCAGCGACATGGGCCATGTCGTCTGCGGTACCGCGGCGACCGAGCCGGAGGCTCTTGCCCTCGCCAATGCCGGAAGTCCGACGCTGGCGCTGCTCGATGTCCGCTTGGCGCAGGGCGGTAGCGGTATTGCGGTCGCCCGGACCCTTCGCGACCGCTTCGCCGTGCCCGTGATCTTCGTAACAGCCTATTCAGGCGATCTCCGCCTGCTGGACGATGAAGGATTGGGACCCGTGATACGAAAGCCTTACACGAGCGATGCGGTCCGCGACGCGATTACCCAGGCGGTTTTCGCGCCGCTTCCCGAAGTGCTGCTTCACTGAGCCGCAAGGCTCAGGTCGTACTCAGCCTTCAAGGCTCAGACCGTACGCGACCGGCCGGCGATCAGACGGTAGATCAGCAGGATGATGACCGCGCCGACGACGGCACCGATGAAACCTGCACCTTCGCCCGCCCGGTACCAGCCGACGGCTTGGCCGAGATAGGTTGCGACGAAGGCGCCGGCGATGCCGAGCAGGATCGTGATGATGAAACCGCCGGGATCACGGCCCGGCATTAGGAATTTCGCGACGATACCAGCCAGCAGGCCGATGATGATTGTGCCGATGATGCCCATTGCAGATGTCCTTGTTCATGCCCCATGGATGTTTCGTTAACGGCTGAACCTTGTCGCAAGTTCAAAGGCTTGATCGCCCCGGCGGGGGCCAGTTCGGATTACCCACGATCGAAGGGACCGACAGGCGGCGATCCGCTTTCCGGCGATGCCGCCCGCCGCCGCCGTCGACAGGCATCGGAGCAGTATTTTACGTCGTCCCAGTTTTCGGCCCACTTCTTCCGCCACGCGAAAGGTCGGCCGCAGACGGTGCAAGGCTTCGACGGCAAGTCACCTTTGCGTCTCATGCGGCCGCTCACAGGTCAGGCGGCCGAAAACAAGGAAAGCAAGTCAACGCCGCTCCGGCGGCAGGGCGATGGGGTGCGCCAGCTCATAGGCCCTTGCGGCACGCAGGACCAGATCGTCCCTATGCATGGGGCCGACGATCTGAAGTCCGACCGGCAGTCCCGACGACGTCAGCCCGCAGGGCATGGAGGCGGCCGGTTGCTGTGTCAGGTTGAAAGGGTAGCTGAAGGGAGTCCAGTCGATCCATCCGCCTTCTTCCGGCTGGCTCGGCTCGTTCAGTCCGGCCCGGAAAGCCGGGATCGGCATCGAAGGCGTCAGGAGGAGGTCGTAGCGCTGGTGGAAGAGGTTCATCTGAACGCCGAGCCTGCCGCGGGCCAGCGCCGCCTGCTGGTAATCCAGCAGCGACAGAGCGGCTCCGGCCGCTTCGAAGCCGCGCAAGTGCGGGTCCATCATCGCCTTCTGCTCGTCCGTGAACCCGGCCATGACGGTGGCGGCCCCGGCTGCCCAATGGGTATAGAAGATGCGTCCGGCGTCGGGCATGTCGAGCGTCACTTCCTCGACCTCCGCCCCGAATGCGCAGAACTCGTCGGCGGCACGGCGGACAAGGGCCGCCACCTCGGCATCGACTTCCGCGCCGTTGAGGGTCGGGGCGAAAGCCACCCTCATTCCCGCTATGCCATCGTCCAGCCCGGCCGAGAAGTCCTTGTCGCCATAGGGGAAGGCAAACCAGTCGCGCGGGTCTGGATAGGCCATCACCCGAAGCATCAGAGCTGCGTCGGATACCGTCCGCGTCATCGGTCCGACATGGGCCACCGTTCCGAAGGGGCTGAGTGGGTATGCCGGCACCCGGCCGAAGCTCGGCTTGATGCCGAAGATGCCGGTGAACGACGCCGGAATGCGGATGGAGCCGCCGCCATCGGTTCCGACATGGAGCGCGCCCATGCCCGTCGCGGCAGCGACGGCCGCTCCGCCACTGGACCCGCCCGGAGTCATATCGGGGTTCCAGGGATTGCGCGTGACGCCCGTGAGGGGACTGTCGGTGACGCCCTTGTGGCCCAACTCAGGTGTTGTCGTCTTGCCCAACAGAACGGCCCCATGCTCCCGCAGCCGCGCCGTGGCGGGAGCGTCCTCTTCCCAGGGTTGATCGGGGGACACCGCCTTGCTGCCCCGGAGCGTCGGCCATCCCTTGGTCAGGATGAGGTCCTTGATCGTGGCCGGTACGCCGTCCACCAAACCTTGGGGCTCGCCCTTGATCCACCGTTCCTCGCTGGCGCGCGCCGCCTCGAGCGCGGCGTCGCCATCGACGAGCGTGAAGGCGTTGAGTTCGCTATCCAGGGCCGCGATGCGGTCGAGACAAGCCTGTGTCACTTCCACGGGGGAAAGGTTGCGGCTGCGGTACAGGCCGAGGAGTTCTGTAGCTGAGAGGAGGGCTATGTCTGTCTTCATGTCATCATGCGCCGTTGTTTCGTAAGCGGACGGGTATGTTCTTCAGCCTT
>NZ_JCACHA010001207.1:0-4678 GCF_059503625.1 Skermanella sp. | reverse complement strand
ATGGTTATCTTCATCCTACAGTCCCCTCGCGCTGCACCGAGTTTGCGGATGGACCGATGCGGCTGGTGCTGGCCGACGGGACGCTGGTCGATACCGGAGATGCCGACAGCACCGACCGTTTCCGGACCAGCCACCGCGACCTGCTTACCCGGCTGGACGAGCTTGGCCGGGCCACCCGCGCCGATGAAGCGCTGGCGCGGCGCATCCGCGACAAGTTCGCGATCAAGAACACCACCGGCTACAGCATCAACGCCCTGATCGATTTCGAAGACCCGCTGGAGATCCTACAGCACCTGATGATCGGGTCGGAAGGCACGCTGGGCTTCATCGCCGAGATCACCTACCGCACCGTGCCCGAGCACGCCCACAAGGCCAGCGCCCTGCTGCTGTTTCCCGATATCGGGGAAGCCTGCCGCGCGGTGGCGCTGCTGAAGGCGACGCCGGTCGCCGCGGTCGAGCTGATGGACCGGCCGGCGCTCCGCTCGGTCGAAGACAAGCCGGGCATGCCGGCTGCGATCCGGGGCCTTGGCGACGGCGTCACGGCACTGCTGGTGGAAGTCCGGGGCGAGGACGCGGCGGAGCTGAATGGCCGGATATCCCAGGTATCCGCCGTGCTCGGCGGCGTCGGGACGCTGGCGCCCGCCGCCTTCACGTCCGATCCGGACGAATTCGGCAAGCTGTGGAAGATCCGCAAGGGCCTGTTCCCCGCCGTCGGCGCCGTCCGCCGCGCCGGGACCACCGTCATCATCGAGGACGTCGCCTTCCGGATCGCCGATCTGGCCGCCGCCACGCTCGACCTCCAGACGCTGTTCGAGAAGCACGGCTACCACGAGGCGATCATCTTCGGCCACGCCCTGGACGGCAACCTGCACTTCGTCTTCACCCAGGACTTCGCCATCGATGCCGAGGTCGAGCGCTACGCCGCCTTCATGGACGACGTCTGCAAGCTGGTGGTGGAGAAATACGACGGTTCGCTGAAGGCGGAGCACGGCACCGGCCGCAACATGGCCCCCTTCGTGGAGATGGAGTGGGGCCGCGACGCCTACCGGCTGATGCGGTCGATCAAGGACCTGCTCGACCCGGACGGCATCCTGAACCCCGGCGTCATCATCTGCGACGACAGCCAAGCCCATCTGAAGGACCTGAAGCCGCTGCCCAAGGCCGACCCGCTGGTCGATACCTGCATCGAATGCGGCTTCTGCGAACGCATGTGCCCGTCCGCCGGACTGACGCTGACGCCGCGCCAGCGCATCGTCGGCTGGCGCGAGATCTCGCACCTGTCCGATACCGGGACCGATCCGGAGCGGGAAGCCGGCCTCCGCACCCTGTACGATTACCAGGGCCTGGAAACCTGCGCCGCCTGCGGCCTCTGCGCCACCGCCTGTCCGGTCGGGATCGAAACGGGACTGCTGACCAAGGCGCTGCGGGGACGCCGGCAGTCGACGCTGGGGCGCCGGATCGCCGGGATCGCCGGCCGGCACTTCGGCGGCGCGCTGGCCGCTGCCCGCTTCGGCTTAGGCGCGGTTGCGCTGTCCAACCGGACGCTGGGACCGGCGGCGACGCGCCGTCTGGCCGACTACGGCCATCGCATCTCGGGCGGACGCCTGCCGAAGATCGGACCGGCGCTGCCGCGTCCGGCAAGCGTGCCGGCGGCGGGGCAGGGCGATGCCTCCGGCACGCCCGTCATCTACCTGCCGAGCTGCGCCAACCGGACCTTCGGCGCATCGCCCGGAGCACCCGAAACCGATGCCGTGCCGGACCGTCTGGTGTCGCTGATGGTCAAGGCCGGCTACCGCCCGATCTTCCCGGACGGCCTTGCCGGCCTGTGCTGCGGACAGGCGTTCGAGAGCAAGGGATTGGTCCGGGAGGCCGACGCCAAGACGGCGGAGCTTGCGGCGGCGGTGATCGCCGTCGACGACTATGGCCGCATCCCGGTGGTCATGGATGCGTCCGCCTGCACGCTGCGCCTGAAGAAGATGCTGGCGGGACGGGTGACCGTGCTGGACAGCATCGAGTTCCTGCACGACCACGCGATGCCCCGGCTGGAAGTGGTCGCGAAGCAGGCCGAACCGGTGCTGGTCCACGTCAACTGCTCGGCCCAGCGCTTGGGCCTCGGCGACAAGATCGTCGGCCTCGCCACGGCTTGCGCCGAAACGGTGGTCGTGCCGGACGGCGTCGGCTGCTGCGGCTTCGCGGGAGACAAGGGCTTCTCGACCCCGGAGCTGAACGACCACGCGCTCCGCCGCCTGCCCGATGCGGTGCCTGCCGGCTGCGAAGGCGGCTACTCGTCGAACCGGACCTGCGAGATCGGCTTGTCGGACCATTCCGGCGTCCCGTACCGCTCGATTGCCTATCTTGTGGATAGGGTGACCCGCCGGCGCCCCTGATCTCCCTTGATCAAACCGGGACGACCTGCGATCCATGGAGGATGCTGACCTTACGGCAAATCGAGGTGATCCGGGCCGTCATGGTCGCCGGCACGATCAACGGAGCGGCGAAGCTGCTCAACGTGTCGGCGCCCGGCATCAGCCGCCTGATGAAGTACACGGAAAAGTCGCTGGGCGTCCGGCTGTTCGACCGGCGCCACGGCCGCTACGTCCCGGCCGGCGAGGCCAGCGACGTCTTCAGCCAGATCAACGCCGTCTACAAGAAGGTCGAGGACCTTCAGTTCACTGTGAAGCGGCTTGAGAGCGGCCACGGCTCGGAGCTTAAGATCGCGTCGGTCCCGAGCATCGCCAACATGATGGTCCCGCGGGCGATCGAGCGGATCGTAGCCAAGCATCCCGGCCTGATGATCGACGTCGATATCCTGAAGATCGAGGAGGCGCTGGACTACCTCCTGCTGGAAAAGGGGGAGATCGTCGCGATGAGCTACAAGGTCGATCACCCCTCGCTGGACTGCATCGCGCTGGCGCGCGGCAAGCTGCTCTGCATCACGCCGCCCGATCACCCGCTGGCGGAGCGCGGGTCCGTCTCCGCCGAGGATATCGCGCGCTACCCGCTGATCGGCATCGACCCCAACGACCCCTATGGCCGCATCATGGCCGACATCTTCGAGCGGCGCGGCCTGTCCTATACCATGCCGATCCGTGCCCGTTTCGGCACGACTGTCTGCCGGCTGGTCGGCGCGGGCCTGGGGATCGCGGTGATCGACCAGTTCACCGTGGCCCACGATGCCGTGCCCGGCATCCGCCTGCTCGACATCGACGAACCGACCGCCTTCGATACCTATGTCGCGGTCAAGGCGGAACGCGGGCTGTCGAGCTTCGCCGAAAGCTTCATCGCCTTGCTGCGGGCCGAGATGACGGCCGTGGTGAAGCCCGCAAGTTAACATCATGTTCATCCGGACCGACATCTTGGTATTTGACGTTAACGGCCCAGCTGCGCATTCTCCCTTCAACAGAACGAGTTGTATAGTCAACCATACCGCTCCCGAAGAAGCGGACAGCGAAGGAGGAAACGCCTTGAAAACACTTTCATCCAAGATCCTTGCCGGTCTCCTGGTCCCCGGCATCATGCTGCTGGCCGGCGCCGCCAGTGCTGCCGACATCCAGAAGCGGACCCTGAAGTTCCCGTCCGCCAGCAACAAGGGACACCCGCAGGTCCTGGGCGTCCAGAAGTTCGCCGATCTGGTGGCGGAGAAGAGCGGCGGCAAGATCACCGTCAAGCCGTTTCCCGGCGGCGTGCTGGGCGCGGATCTCCAGACCGTTTCCGCCATGCAGGGCGGCACCGTCGACCTGACCGTCATGAACGCCAGCCTGCTGGCCGGCAACGTCAAGGAAATGGCCGTCCTCGACTTCCCCTACATGTTCAATACGGCGGCGGAAGCCGATGCCGTGCTGGACGGCCCGGTCGGGCGCAAGCTGCTGGACAAGCTGCCGGAAAAGGGGCTGGTCGGTTTGGCGTACTGGGACCTCGGGTTCCGCGAGATGCACGGCAACAAGCGCCCGATCGCCAAGGCCGAAGACCTCCAGGGCCTGAAGATGCGGGTCATCCCGACGCCGATCTACGTCGAGTTCATGAACGCCGTCGGCGCCAACGCGGTCCCGATGCCCTTCACGGAAACCTACACCGCCCTGGAGACCGGCGCTGTCGACGGCATGACCAACCCGCTGCTGAACATCATGGACGGCAAGTTCAACGAGGTTTCCAAATACCTCAGCCTGACCAACCACATGTATACGCCGCAGGCCGTCATCGCGAGCAAGAAGCTGTGGGACAAGCTGTCGGAAGACGAACGGAAGATCCTTCGGGACTCTGCCGCCGAAGCGACGGTCTACCAGCGTCAGGTCGCGCGCGAGCAGGCGGAAAAGGCGCTGGACGAGATCGCGAAGGCCGGCATGCAGATCAACGAACTCCCGCCCGAGGAGATCGCCAAGCTGCGCGAGAAGGCCGGCCCGGTGATCGAGAAGTTCCGCAAGGAGATCGGCGAGGAACTGGTGACGGAACTTTACGCGGAGATCGACAAGGTTCGGAAGAACTGATACCAGAATCCGGTGAGATCGACCTGTGCGGATACCTTTGCTGTGTAGGTCGGTCTAAAGCGAAGCGGCAGCCGACAAGCAGGAGCGTCTCTGTCGGCTGCCGCTTCGCTTTAGACCGACCTACGGCAGAAGCATCTTCGCCGGTCAACTTCTTCGGCCCTTGGTGTGACGGTAAAGATATTCTTCTCCGTTTC
>NZ_JCACHA010001206.1:0-4685 GCF_059503625.1 Skermanella sp. | reverse complement strand
GGGATCAGCAGCAGCCGCACCCAAAGTCCGACCAGCGGCAGGTTGAGCACCAGCAGCATGACGTTGCCGACATAGAGCGAGGCGATCAGGCCCCAGACCAGCTGCGCATTGTTGATGAACAGCATCGGACCGGGCTGTAGGCCGTAGTTCTGGAATGCCGCCAGCAGGATCGCGGCCGTCGACGATGTCGGCAAACCCAGCGTCAGCAGCGGGACGAGCACGCCGGCTGCCGCGGCGTTGTTGGCGGCCTCGGGTCCGGCGACACCTTCTATGGCGCCCTGGCCGAACTCCTCCGGCTTTTCGGCGAGCCTGCGTTCCAGCGTATAGGACAGGAAGGTCGGGATCTCGGCGCCGCCGGCGGGCAGGGCGCCGATGGGAAAGCCGATCGCCGTTCCCCGCAGCCACGGCTTCCAGGACCGCCGCCAGTCATCCGCCGTCATGTGGATGCCGCCGGCAAGTGGATTGATGCTGGGCGCCTCGGCCTGATAGCGGCTCGCGACATAGATCGTCTCGCCGATGGCGAACAGCGAGACCAGGACGATGGTGATCTGTATGCCGTCGAACAGTTCCGGCGAGCCGAACACCATGCGAGCCTGCGCGGTCTGGCCGTCGATGCCGACGACGCCGAGAGCAAGCCCGATGAACAGTGCGATAAAGCCCCTGAGCCGAGAAGTGCCCATGACCACGGATACCGACGTGAACGCAAGCACCATCAGGGCGAAATAATCTTCCGGCCCGAAGACGAACGCCAGTTCGGCGATGGCCGGAGCCAGGAAGGTCAAGCCGGCGGTCCCGATCGTTCCGGCCACGAAAGAACCGATTGCCGCCGTCGCGAGGGCGGCGGCGCCCCGGCCCCGGCGCGCCATCTGGTTGCCTTCCAGCGCGGTCATCATGGAGCCGCTCTCGCCGGGCGTATTGATCAGGATCGATGTGGTGGACCCGCCATACATCGCGCCGTACAGGATTCCCGCGAACATGATCAGCGCCGATTCAGGCGCTACTTGCGCCGTCACCGGCAACAGCAGCGCTATGGTCAGGGCCGGACCGATACCGGGCAGGATGCCGATGGCCGTGCCGAGGATGGTGCCGACCAGCGCCCACATCAGGTTGATCGGCTGGAGGGCCACGGTGAAGCCGGCGAACAATGAGGGCAATGCGTCCATGCGCCGTTCACCAGCCCAGGAGAGGAAGAAAGCCGCCAAGTCCCACGCCCAGGCTCCTGAAGCCATACCAGCAGGCGCTCCCCAGGATCAGGCCGAAGACCAGATCCTGAACGATGCGGCGGGCGCCGAAGGCGCGCGCGACCAATGCGAAGACCAGCGCCGCCGTGGCTGGGAAGCCGATGGGCTGCATGGTAGCCAGCGGCACTGCCGCAGCCGTCGTCGCCAGGAGGAAGCCGCTCCGCGAGAACAGTGCGTCGGGCGTCATGTCTTCGGTCGCCTGGGGCTCGAAGCGCTCCCCCAGTCCGATCCTGATGGTCAGGACGATGCCGAGCAGGACCAGGCCGGAGCCGACCAGACCGACGAACAGGCCGGGACCGATGCCGCCATAGTTCGCCACGATGTCCAGCGAGAGCGCGCCGTTGAGCCAGATACCGCCAAGACCTGTGACTCCAAGCCCCAGCCACCACGGACGCGTCTTCGAACCTGACATGTATGCTGCTTTCCCTTGTGGCGCGGATGCACTGCCCGACTTTGACCGGCCGTCAAGCGACCGGCTGCTCAATCGGCGAGGCCGACGTCCTTCAGGATAGCCTTCCACCTGGATTTCTCGGCCGTCAGAAAAGCCACGAAGGCGTCGCCGGACAGATAGGCGTCTTCCCAGCCCTGGCGCTCCAGCGTCTGCTTCCACACCTCGCCGGCGGCAAGCTTGTCGAACCGCTCCAGCCAGGCCGCATGGGCAGCCTCGGACATGCCCGGTGATCCGACGACGCCGCGCCAGTTCCCGATCACGACGTCGATGCCGGCTTCCTTGAGTGTAGGCGCGTCGATGCCCTTGAGCCGCTCCGGTCCCGTGACGGCGATGATGCGCAGGCGGCCGGCGTCGGCCAGCGGCTTCAACTCCGATGCGCCGGAGATCGCCGCCTTCACCTTGCCGCCGGCAACGGCGGTGACGACGTCGCCGCCGCCCGGAAACGGGATGTAGTTGAGCTTGCCGGCGGCAACTCCGGCTTCGCGGGCGATCAGCGCCAGTGCCACGTGATCGACGCCACCCAGCGATCCGCCGCCGACGGCCAGGGCGCCCGGGTTCTTTCTCAGCGCCTCGACCAGATCGGCCGGGGTCCGGATCTCCGACGACATCGGCACCGCGACGGCATCGTATTCGTTGGTCAGCCGCGCGAGCGGGATCGTGCCATCGAGGGAGACCGGCGATTTCGAGGTGATGATGCTGCTCACCATGATGGCGCCCATGAACATCAAGGCGTTGTCGTCGCCCTTGCCGGTCCGGATGAACTCCGCGAGCCCGATCGTTCCGCCGGCGCCGCCCTTGTTGGTGAACTGCGTTCCGTCCTTGAACAGGCCGGATTGCTGCAAGGCCAGGATGGTCTGCCGCGCCGTGCCGTCCCAGCCGCCGCCGGCCGAGGCAGGGACCATTATGCGGGCGGTGTCGGCTTTCGCCGGCAATGACCAAAGGAACGTGACGATAGCCATCGCACAAAGGACTGCGGCAAACCGCTTCATGGTCGTTTCCTCGAGAGGTAAGTGACGTGACCTTGAGATCGGCCGGATCGGACCGGCTCGTGGGATTGGCCGGGGGTCAGACCGGTTCGGCCCGGACGACGATGCCGTCCTCGTCCGCGTACAGACTGTGGCCGGGCGTGAAGACGACCCCACCGAAACCGACGGGCTGGTCGACTACCCCAGCTCCGGTCTTCGTGCTCTTGCGCGGATTGGTCCCCAGCGCCTTGACGCCGAAGTCGAGGCCGGACATGGCCGCGGAGTCCCGGATCGCGCCGTTTACGACGATTCCTGACCAGCCGTTGCTGACCCCAAGACCGGCCACCACGTCGCCGACAAGGGCCGAATGGAGCGAACCGCCGCCGTCGATCACAAGGACATGGCCGTGCCCCGGCTCCGACAGCACGGACTTGAGCAGCAGGTTGTCCTGGTTGCAGCGGACCGTACGGATGATGCCATGAAAGCGCCTGCGCCCGCCGAGGTCCCGGAACTGTAGATCGCAAACCTGGAGCGTTTCCTCATAGGCGTCGACAAGATCTGCTGTCGCATGTCCCATAAAATGGTTCCTTAGAGATTGTCTTTCTTACAAATCTAAAACATTTTCGCTTTTAATGCAACTCATAAGTGTTCAAAGCGATGTCACACTCTCTCGAGTTGGAAAGTATGGGAGAGTACGAGCAACTGGAGGTGGCAGGCACGCACTATCTCCATGTTCCGGTACAGGGCTTCGACGGACTTGCCCGGCTGCCGTTCAGCCTCCGCGTTCTTCTTGAGAACCTGATGCGCCAAGTCGCCGACGGGCGATCGTCTCCAGGTGAGTTGCAAGCGCTCGTGGAGCGTCGTATCGGCGCCGGCTTGACCTTCTATCCGGCACGCGTTTTTCTACAGGATCTTCTCGGCGTTCCTGTTCTGGTCGATCTTGCGGCGTTGCGCGATGCCGTCGCCTCCGCCGGGGGCGATCCCCGCTCGGTCAATCCCAAGGTGCCCGCCGATCTGGTGATCGACCATTCGCTGAGAGTCGATGTTTCGGCCTCTGCCGAAGCCCGGCAAACCAATCTCGCACTCGAGTACGAGCGGAACGCGGAGCGATTCAGCTTCCTGCGATGGTGCCAGCGCAGCTTCGACAGGCTTCGGGTCGTTCCACCGGGCAAGGGCATCATGCACCAGATCAACCTCGAACATCTGGCCAAGGTTGTCTGGACCGATGAGACGCCTGCGGGAACCGTGGCGTATCCGGACACGCTGGTCGGCACCGACAGCCATTCGACGATGATAAACGGTTTGGGCGTGCTCGGCTGGGGCGTCGGCGGGATCGAGGCCGAGGCCGTCATGCTGGGAAAGCCGGTGTCGCTGCCGGTCCCGGAAGTCGTCGGAGTCGAGGTTACCGGCAACCTGCCGGAGGGAACCACGCCGACCGACCTCGTTTTGACGATAACGGAGAAGCTTCGAGCGCTGGGCGTCGTCGGGAAGTTCGTCGAGTTCTTCGGGCCGGGCCTGGATGCGCTTCAGGTCGCGACCCGGGGTACGATCGCCAACATGGCGCCCGAATACGGCGCCACCTGCGTCTTCTTCCCCCTGGACTGGCGTGCGCGCGATTACCTCCGGCTCACCGGCCGCCCGGAAGAACAGGTCCAACTGGTCGAAGCCTATGCCAGGGCGCAGGGCTTGTGGCGCGACGAGACGACCCCGGCGCCCGAGTTCGACCAGATCGTAACGCTGGATCTGGCAAGCATCCGCCCGTCGATCGCGGGGCCGTGGAACCCCGAGAACCGCATCGACCTCGACAAGGCCGCGGCGGCTTTCGGCGAGCATCACGCGAAGCTCAGCGGCAGACCGGTTTCCGACCGGAAAGTGCCGGTCGACGGCGCATCCTTCGAGTTGACCGACGGCGCCATCGTGATCGCGGCGATCACGAGCTGCACGAACACGTCCAACCCCTTCAACATGATCGCGGCCGGACTGCTGGCCCGCAATGCGGTAGCTAAGGGATTGTCGGTCAAGCCGTGG
>NZ_JCACHA010001205.1:0-4708 GCF_059503625.1 Skermanella sp. | reverse complement strand
GGGACGGGCGCTTCCTGCCGAACAGGATCAGATGGGTTGTGGAGCGGCTGTTCGCCTGGCTCAGCCGCTACCGGCGGCTCAACATCGTCTACGACCGCGCCGCCGACCTCTTTGCCGGGCACATCTGGATTGCGATGATCTCCATCATCTCACGGCGGATCGTCGCACAAACCCAAGCGCAGTAAGGGGTTTATTCGCATACAGCGTCTTACTCTTTGCGGAAGCTACTTTCATCTCTCAATTTGGTCGGTGGGCTGTGCGGCTCTGCGCCAATCCGCAAGCTTTCGTAACTGCTGCGGTTCAAGCGGTCCTTTGATCCTGTTCGCCCGGCGCGAGATGGTGACAACGTTCCCGCGCACATACGCTAGCTGAGGGATGATCCTATCCACGGAGGGCGATCCGGCGACAACACGAGGTTGGCTGCCGTCAGGTGTTGTCCTGCCCTCGTAGATCAGACGAATCTCCAACGCCGGGCGGTTATCTACCGCAAGCGGAAGCAGATCATCCAACGTCAGTGCGAACGGTACCTGAAAGCGCTTCGCTCGGCTCTTAGCCGCTTCGAGCATAACCGAGCAGAGGAACCGTTTGGCGTCGCGCACCATGCGTTCCGCCCGGTTCCGAACCGCGATGTCGTGGTGCCGCGCCCATTCATCCGGCCCGAAGTTGCCGCGCCGTTCAGCCTGCTTTTGGCGATTACATTCCTTACAACACGAGGCCGGACCACGAGCGGTGTTGGAGAACGCATCGATGGGCAGCAAACGCTCGCACACACAACATGTCTTTTCAGTCAGCCCGTCCCATTGCATCCGCTTTCGGCGGTTCTCGCAATCGCAGCAGCATCGGCGGTAACCATCCCCCTTTCGATTAAAGGCCGACACAGCTTTCGCAAGGCCACACTGCCGCGGGTCTTTGCGGTGACGTCAAGCATGCATGACTTCCAGCCAGGTTGCGATGCGCTCAATCTCGGCAAGAGTGGCGTCTGACTTACAAGCGTTTGCACGAAAGCTGATCACCGCGATATTGCCGGCCACATAGCCGCGTTCCGGGATAACGCGATCCAGGCTTGCCGTATGATCATGTCTCTTCCTCTCATCTAAAGCCGCACCCTGCCCATAATCCAGAGCAACGCCGAGAACGGAGCAATGGCTTGTGACAACCGCGGCTAATTCGGCCTTGATGATGGTCAACGGGATGCCTGCACGCTCGGCATCGCGCTTTCGACTACGCTAAGATCGGCTGATCCAAACCGCGATCTGTGATCGGGGCCAATCAGATTGTCGCGCGATCGTCAGGCTTCGCATATGAGCAAGATGGCAATCCTTCCCGCAGAAATTGAGAGCCGATACCTTGGAGGGACGGCGAGTGATCTCCCGTTCGCACCACGAGCACGCCAACTGCACATCCCCGCCGCGCCAGTTGTGATGCGCTGAGCCTGACCGTGCAATGGCTCGATTGCTGCACCGAATGGAACAGAACTTGCGCTCGCGCCTAGCCGTTGGCTTGTAGGTGAAGTGGGCACCACATGCACATGTCAACTCACGGACTGGGTGCTCGAACCTTGGGTGGTTGAAGCCGGCCACGGCTCCAGTGTCGCGCATCCAAGTGCCATAACAAGCCAAACTGCAAAACAGCCTCTTCGCCCATGACGGCGGAACTTGCTCAACCTTGCCGCACTGCTTGCATTTCCGCGCAACAGGCATTCGCCTGATCTCTCATTCCGGTAGAAACAGGCCAGCAGACATAGATCGGCCGAGCCGTTGGTCTTTGTCAAAGGCAACTGGCTCAAGCCGTTCGTGCTGATGGATGCCGAGCACTTCTTGCGCCTGGTGTCGCGCTAGGCCTCGCGCTGCAGGCAGCTGATCGCGGCGGCGATGCTGCCCTGCTGCAGCGCTTCGAGTGCCTTGCCCGTGAGATAGCTGGCCCGCCAGGCGATGGCCACGTCCTCGGCAGTGATCGAGGGCGTGGTCTCTGGTGCCGGCGGTACCGTGGTCTCAGGTACCGGCGGTGCCATCTATTCGCTGCGCGGCTTACGCGCAGAACGCGGTTGCATGTGGTCGGTGTTGCCGAAAGGCGCGCTGACGAGATCGGCCCGGCGGTAATGCTTCCCATTCAGTATGACGTCGATCTGGTCCTTGTCCTTGTAGCTCGACCGCTTGATGCGGCCGGTATACGTGTTCATGCCAGGCGTGCGGCAGCGGACCACACCGACGCGGTTGATTTCGTAGTCGGATGCCTGCGGGATCTGGCGCCAGTGTTCGCCAGGTGGTGTTGGCCGCGGATCGGCCTTCGAGGTGCGCGGCTTCCGGCTTGGTCCTTGGTAGTCGGCCTGGTCACCCCATGTCGCGGCCACCAGCTCGCTGACGCGGAATGTCCTCCGGCTCGGTCCGCCAGGTGGCCCGTTGAGGTAACGCCGGTTATCTCCAGTCCCGACCAGGTGGACATGCCAGGCGTGAGCCGGCGCACACGGCCCTGCCGCGTGCATTCATAGTCCGAGTCGCGAACAATGCGACGCCAGTCGGGATCGCGCTCCGGCACTTGCGGCGCCGGGCGCTCTCCTATGTTGGTTGCGACATGGCGGTTAAAGATGTGGTCGGGCCGGTCAGACATGGCGCAATCTAGCGAGCGGGCTTTGCCCACTCGATCACAATGGGACAAGTTAGCTCTCGATCCACATTCAATTCGAAACGCGTTCTCTCTGTCTCATCTCTCGCCCTCACTCGCTCTGCTGCGCAGCGCTCATGAGTGCGGCTGCATCCCGATCTCTCTCGCTCAGCTGTCGCTGCGCTTCGAACCGATCAGGCGCAGCGAGGTCTGGCCTGTTTTCAGAGAGAACCGAACGCTTCATTTCCCCCCACACCATCTTCAAAAGAAAAGGGTGTGGGAGGAAGCGATGATGTGTCTGTTTGTTTTCCGAGCCGAACCAGAACGCTGCAGCAGTCGCTTCGCCGTGTTACCGGCAACAGGCGGTTTCCCGGTACCTGTATGCGCGACCAAACTTCCCCGGCCGAAGCCGGAAACGGTCAGGGTGTTGATGCCACCCTACTCCATCGCAGAGGCCGTGCCGTAACCCTACGATGCTGACGCTTGGGCAATCCGCAACCCATAGCGCCATTTTTGTATGCCTTGCACGGTCAGCTCGTCCGTCACCGGCTACCTGGGTCCTGATGCAGGGTGGTGGGCCACTACAGCCGCGCCACCGACAGGTCAGATGGGTGGTTGGGGATGCATCCCAGCGGACGGTTTGATCCATCGCCGCTCTGCCCGGCGGGCCACCGAACGCGTTCAGCCCTGCATCTTATGGTTTAGTTTCTTCCTTCAATTTAGCCTATCGAACCCAAGCTTGTCGAGCTTAGTCGTGGCGCTGCTCGCGCATCCACGCTTCCATCAGGAAGCGGAACTCGGCCGGGCGAATCGGGTCGCCTCGGTAGCTGTCGGTGCCAAGGCAGCGCAGCCTATTGTTACTCAGGCCAAGCGGGCTGAGCAGCCGGCGTACATCATCGCTATGCAGCCGAGCACCAATGCCAAAGGTCACTAATGCACGGCGCAGGTCGTCACGCTCGGCGCGGGTCATCAGTGTCGATGGTGCTGGCATGGTGCTCCCCTCATTGCTTCCCCCTTTGGCTTTGGCGGCCTGGTTCAGCATGACGGCCACGGCGCCTGCAGAGCGCCGCCGGTAGGCCGCCATCCCAAACTTCGTTGCCGGCCTGTGGCGGCTTCCTACTCGCGCGGATGGCCTGCGCCACGGACATGCAGCCAGGCGAGGAAGGCCAGCCGCCGGCCTTCAGTCAGCGCATCGAGCTTCTGCTGTGCCTGTGTGCAGGCGGCCTGACGCTCGGGATCGTCCGGCTTCGCCTGTAAAGCGATCTCGGCCGACTTCAGCGCCATTACGGCTTTCATCCGCGGGCTGTTGAAATCTCGGATGGCCTGCGCCTCCGAACCTTTGTCGTCCCGCAAGGCACGGTCGAAACCAGGCCCGGGACTAAGGTGATCCACAGGCCCAAATTCGACCGCTGCGGACAATCTACCCGACTGTTGGACTGAGCCCTTCGTGTCAGAATCGATCTGGTCAGCCAGTTCGGCGTATTCTGAAGCAGTTGGCAGCTAAACCTCAGTCTGCTCTTGAGGTGCAGCGGCACTTTCCGGGCTGGTTGTCCCTATACCCGTCTGTGGCCCTGTGGATTGCTGCATCTCGCGTGCCGCCTGCCGGGCACGCTCCCGCTGGTCACGGGCAGCCTTCCGCATCTCGGCCGTTTGCAGGATGCCCTTCCATTTGACCTTCCAGGCAGCGGCCAGGTCGGCGGCAAACATCCGCACATAGACCAGGCCGCTGGTCCGGCCGCGAACCAGATACCGGCGCAGCTCGATCCGGATGCTTTCCCAGAGGTCCGGGTCCTGGCTGAAACCCGCGGCATAGCGCAGCTCGTCATCGCTATCAGGCAGGCCGCAGCCGGTCTCTAGGCAGCAGGATGCATGCAACTGCTGCAGAGCACCGGCCAGGTAGGGATCGCGCCGGAAAAGCGCCTGGTAGGTGACGCCCTTGAGGGTGGCAATCGTCATCCACGCGCGCGGAAACGAGAACATGTTCGCGTCTGCCGGCACGGGATCGTCAATGACTTCGAGGTCGGTGGAATAGGTGGTCGCCAAGGGTGCTCTCCTTAGTGTCCGTCCGGGATCATATTGTTCTTCGGCATAGCCTTCGCAGCATGAG
>NZ_JCACHA010001204.1:3115-4714 GCF_059503625.1 Skermanella sp. | reverse complement strand
TTCCAGCAGGGTCGTCACGACCGAAACCATATCGACGTCGCCGCCGAGGTGGTCGGCTTCCATGAAGGAGCCGTCCGGCTCCTTCGAGACGTTCCGCAGATGGGCGAACTTGATGTGGCCGGCGAAGCGCTTGGCCAAGGCCGGCACGTCGTTGTCGACGCCGGCGCCGAGCGATCCGGTGCAGAAGGTCAGGCCGTTGGCCTCCGACGGGACCGCATTGATGATGAAGTCCAGGTCGTCGGCGCTGCCGACGATGCGCGGCAGGCCCAGCAGCGGGCGCGGCGGGTCGTCGGGGTGGATGCACATGGCGATGCCGGCTTCTTCGGCGGTCGGGATGACCTCGCGCAGGAAACGGGCGAGGTTCTCGCGCAGTGTCTCGCGCGTCATGCCCTTGTAGCGGTCGAGCATCCGGCGGAGGCCGGGGGCGTCGTAGCGGTCGAAGGCGCCGGGCAATCCCGCCATGATGTTGGAGAGAAGCTGGCGCTTGTCGTCTTCCGACGCCTTGTCGAACCAGGCCTTGGCGCGGGCGATCACGGCGGGGTCGTGCTCGTCCTTCGCTCCCGGCCGCTCCAGCATGAAGCAGTCGAAGGCGGCATATTCATGGGCGTTGAAGCGGAGCGCGCGGGCGCCGCCGGGGAGAGGGTGCGCCAGTTCGGTGCGCGTCCAGTCGAGCACCGGCATGAAGTTGTAGCAGACGGTGGTGACGCCGCAGGCGGCGAGGTTGCGGAGCGACTGGCGGTAGTTCTCGAACAGCGGCTCCAGGTCGCCCTCGCCCAGCTTGATCGGCTCGGAGACGGGCAGGCTCTCGACCACGCTCCAGCGCAGGCCAAGCGAGGGGTCGGCGGCTATCAGGGCCTTCCGCTTCTCGATCTCCTCGACCGACCAGACGATGCCGTAGGGGATGTGATGCAGGGCGGTGACGATGCCGGTGGCTCCGGCCTGCCGGATCTGCGGCAGGCGGACGACATCTTCCGGGCCGAACCAGCGCCAGGTCTGTTCCATGGTTTCAACTCACCGGTTTATGGATTCAATGGCGTCGCGGGCGCCGGTCGCCTTCAGGCGGTCCAGGGCTTCGGTGACGGCGGCGACGAAAGTGGTGTTGTTGGGCAGATCGTCGCCGAAGACTTCGCGGACGCCGAGCAGGCTTGCGGCATCCGGCAGCGTCTTCAGGCGGTCGGCCAGAGGATCGCGGACGTCGATGGCTTCGCCCTGTTCGTCAACGCCGCCGACATAGCGCATCCAGGCGGCAACCCCGAGGGCGAGGCGATCGAAGGGCTGGCCGGCGGCAAGCCGGTCCCGGATCGTGCCGAGCAGGCGTTGCGGCAGCTTCTGCGAGCCGTCCATGGCGATCTGCCATGTCCGGTGCTTGAGCGCGGGGTTGGCGAAGCGTTCCAGCAAGGCCGATTTGTAGCGGGTCAGGTCGGCGCCGGGGGGCACGTCCAGGGTAGGCGTCACTTCCTCGTCCATCAGGGCGCGGACGAAGCCGGCGAAGACGGGGTCGGCCATGGCGTCGGAGACGGTCCGGTGGCGGGCGAGATAGCCGAGATAGGCGATGCAGGAGTGGCTGCCGTTGAGCAGGCGGAGCTTCATCAGCTCGTA
>NZ_JCACHA010001204.1:0-3105 GCF_059503625.1 Skermanella sp. | reverse complement strand
TTACCAGTTCGGCGCCTTCCAGTTCCCAGGCCGGGCGGCCGGCGGGGAAGTTGTCCTCGATCACCCACTGGCTGAACGGCTCGGTCATGACCGGCCACGCATCGGCGACGCCCAGCGCCCGTGCTACGGTTTCGCGGTCCTCGTCGGTGGTGGCGGGGACGATGCGGTCCACCATGCTGCTGGGGCAGGCGACGGTGTCGGCGATCCACCGGCTCAGTTCCGGATCGCGCAACTCGGCGAACTGGCGGAGGATGCCGGCGGTGACGTGGCCGTTGTCCGGCAGGTTATCGCACGACAACACCGTGAAGGGAGGAGTACCGGCCTTGCGGCGGCGGTCGAGCGCTTCGACCAGGAATCCTGCGAGCGTCTGCGGCTGGCCGGAATTTTCCAAGTCGTGGCGGATGCCGGGATGGTCGCGGTTCAGCGCGCCGGTCGCCGGTTCGTGGCAGTAGCCCTTCTCCGTGACGGTGATCGTGACGATGCGGGTAGCGGGACGGGTAAGGCGGTCGAGCACGGCGGCCGGATCTTCCGGCGCCACCAGCGTCTCGGTGATCGAGCCGACCACGCGCAGACGGTCACCCGAGGCGTCGCGGACCGCTACCGTATAAAGACAATCCTGCGGAGCCAGGGCGTCGCGGGTATCGGGGCTGCGCAGCGAAACGCCGCAGATGCCCCACGGGCCGGGGGAGCGGTTGAGACTGTCGTCGGTATAGACGGCCTGATGGGCACGGTGGAATGCGCCGAGGCCGATATGGACGACGCCGGTTTCCAGATCGGCGCCGGCTCCCCGAGCGCGCGGCTTCGCAATGCTTGGTGCAAGCGCTGTCATCGTCCGCGCATTCAGGCGCTGGCCGGTGGTCGTGGTGGATGCCACGGCGTTTCCTCCCCTTCCCTTGAACCCGGGGGACTGGCCCTGGGATCCCTGGCCCGCTTCCCGGTGCCTTCTTGCTCATTGACTGGTATGGTAGTATGTAAGAAACAGCTTGGCAAGAGTTGTTGCGCCGGCTAGCTCCAAAGGAGCAAAAACGAAAAATGGATAATAAACGTGCGGGGGAGGCTGGTGATGCTCGACAGGATTGAGGTCAATTCGCACGAACCCGTGGCACGTCGCGTCTTCCGGGAGTTGCGCAACGCCATCGTCACGATGGGCATCCGTCCCGGACAAGCCCTGTCGGAGCAGGAAATCGCGACGCGCCTGGGCGTCAGCCGCCAGCCGGTGCGGGAAGCCTTCATCAAGCTGAGCGAGGCCGGTCTGCTGACGATCCGCCCTCAGCGCGGCACCTTCATCGTCAAGATCTCGATGAAGCAGGTGTTCGATGCTCGTTTCGTCCGGGAAGCGGTGGAACTGGCCGTCGTCCGCCGTGCCTGCACCGAGATGACGGCATCGGGGATGGAGGCGCTGCGCGCCAACCTGGACGCCCAGCGGAAGGCTGCCACCGAGCTTGACCCCGTCCGCTTCATGGACCTGGACGAGAGCTTCCACCGCGACATCGCCCTGGGTATCGGCTGCGAATACGCATGGCGGGTGGTCGAGGAAACCAAGGCGCAGATGGACCGCGTCCGCTACCTGAGCATCCCGCACGCAACCCCGGTCGAGCGGCTGATCGGCCAGCATCAGGCCGTGGTGGACGCCATCGCGGCGCAGGACGCCGACGCGGCGGAGGCGGCGATGCGCCGGCATCTGCGGGAGGTCCTGACATCGCTGCCGGAACTGGCGGAGCAGTTTCCGGATTATTTCGAGCAGGATCTTGTTCCGGAAAGCGATCCGGCCGCGGCGACGGCGCAGTAGCCGCCCCGGTCAATCCCTGGACTTGGTCGAGCGCGCCTTCGCGCGGGCGGCCTTCACCTGTGCCTCGAGGAAACGCACCAATCGCCTGATGCACGGGTCCTCGATGGGCTCGCTGACGATCAGCGTATGGCACCGCCCGCCCTTTTCGATCGTGATGGTGTATTGCCGGCAGTCGGCAGCCCCGGGGGCGGAGTTGCATTCCACCCGCTCAGGCCGTTCGAAGAACCCGCTATCGGTCACCAGACCGTCCAGTTCGCTCGCGTCCTCTCTGGGAAGCTGGTCCGCCTCGATCGTGACCGGCCGAGCGAGACCGGGGAAGTAAGCGATACCTCCACTGGTGGCGAATAGCACATGCATGCTATCGGGTCCTGTTCGTGTCATGCCGTAAGCCTCGACAGCGTCATTTTCCGCCCATGCTATGCGCCGCCTGATCTTTGTTCAAACCATCTGTTTCTGAAGGATGCCGACTTCCATCCAGGCGTCGGTCACCGCGTGCTGCTCGTCGCTTCCGGTGCCGTAGAGCCGTCCCGCCAGGGAAGCGCTGAGGGACGCGAACTCCACGAACTTCGCTTCGGACGTCAGCCGGGGATCGCGCAACGTCTCGTACCAGATCCGGCCAGCCTTCTCCCAGGCATGCCCGCCGAGCGACGTCGCCGCCAGATAGAAAGCCCTGTTCGGGATGCCGGAGTTGAGGTGGACGCCGCCGTTGTCCTGCATGGTCTCGACGAACCGGTCCATATGGTCCGGCTGAGGGTCCTTGCCCAGCACCGGATCGTCGTACGCGGTGCCGGGCGCCTTCATGGAACGCAAGGCTTCCCCGGCGACCTCCTGCGCAAGCAGGCCGGCGCCGACCAGCCAGTCGGCTTGATCGGCCGTCTGGCCCAGCGCCTTCTGCTTGACCAGACTGCCGAAGACATCCGACAGATGCTCGTTGAGGGCGCCAGGCTGGAACATATAGACCAGGGCGGCCTCGTCCTCGGTCACGCCATGCGCCAGTTCGTGGCCGATCACGTCGAGCGCCACGGTGAAGCGGTTGAACAACTCGCCGTCCCCGTCGCCGAACACCATGCGCTCGCCGTTCCAGAAGGCGTTGTTGTACTCCTGCCCGTAATGCACGGTCGCACTGAGCGGCAGGCCCTCGTCGTCGATGGAGTTCCGCCCGAAGACTTCCTGAAAGAAGTCGAAGGTGTGGCCCAGGCCGTCATACGCCTCGTCGACCGCAGGGTCCGCGGTCGGCGCTCCCCCTTCGGCGCGGATGACCTTTCCGGGCAGCGTTTCGATGTTTTCGGCCGTGTAGATCGTCCTCTGCTTGACCG
>NZ_JCACHA010001203.1:0-4727 GCF_059503625.1 Skermanella sp. | reverse complement strand
GCCTTGTTCGACTGCATCCCCGACTTCGGCGTCCGCAAGAAGGACCGCCGGCTCGCCGGCATCGCCGGCGGCGTGCCTGACCTCGCCGACCTGGGCACCGGTTGCCTCTACGAACCGCGCTGCCTGATTTCCCGCACGATGTGCCGGGTCGAGCACCCGGAACTGATGCGGGCGGGGACGCGCCATCTCAGCCGCTGCTTCTTCCATATGGAAACCCCGCTGCCCGGCAGCGCCGCACCGCTTGCCGGCGTCGTGCCGTCGCCCGGGAACGGCAGAAGCGACCGGCTGCCGCTGCTCAGCCTCAACAAGGTCGGACGGCGCTTCGGCAAGGCGCATATCCTCAGCGACATCGACCTGGAGATCGCACCCGGCGAAACCTTCGGCCTCGTCGGCGAGTCCGGCAGCGGCAAGTCGACGCTTGCCAAGGTGATCGCCGGCCTCGTCCCGCCCAGCACCGGCACGGTGGCGCTGAACAACGAGCGCGTCGCCGGAACGGCGTCCCGCCGGACCCGGCGCCAGCGGCGCGATGTCCAAATGGTGTTCCAGACGCCCGACGCGACGCTCAACCCGAAGAAGCGGCTCTCCTCGATCCTCGGCCGCGCCGTCAAGGTGCTCGCCGGATTGTCCGGACGCCGCAAGCGCGACCGCTCTTCGGCCCTGCTCGCCGACGTGCAACTGCCGCCGAAGATGATGACCGCCACGCCCGACCGGCTGTCGGGCGGCCAGCGCCAGCGCGTCGCCATCGCCCGCGCCTTCGCCGGAGACCCGAAGCTGGTGATCCTGGACGAGCCGACTTCCGCCTTGGACGTCTCGGTCCAGGCCTCGATCCTCAACCTGCTGCTCGATCTTCAGCGGGAAAGCGAGGTGGCCTACCTGTTCATCTCCCACGATCTGGCGGTGGTGCGGTATCTGTCCGACCGAATCGGCGTGATGTATTTGGGCGAAATCGTCGAGATCGGACCGGCGGAGCGCGTTTTCCGCCCTCCCTTCCATCCCTATACCCAATCCCTGATCGCGGCCGTTCCCCGTCTGGGCACCGAAAAACCCGCACGTCCCGTCAGTCTGGACGTTGCGCCGCCCGGCCCTGCCGATCGTCCTAGCGGCTGCCCATTCCATACCCGGTGCCCTCGGGCGTATGATCCGTGCCGGACCGAGGCTCCGCCTTGGCGCGACGCGGGAGAGGGACACATGATCCGCTGCTGGATAGCACTCGATGCGCTGGAGGCGTCGCAGACCGCGGCACTCCGCACTCGCCGCAAACCCGATCCCGTCCGCGTCGGCCCGCGCCCATGACGATGGCGCCGGCTTCAGGGTTCCGCCGGCGAGCATCGCTGCCGATGTACGATTTCCCAGAGCTTCGCCCGGCTCATACGGCACTCTGGAGCGCTATAGCGGAGAACCTGGCCCGGGCCGGCCTGGACGGCATTCCCGATCTGCTGACTTTCGACGGCGAACCAGCCGATCTCTGGCAGGCTCCGGACCTGCTGCTGAGCCAGACCTGCGGCCTGCCGCTGGTGACGTCGCTCGGCAACACGGTCAAGGTCGTGGCGACCCCGCGCTACAATGCGCCCGGATGCAGCGGCAGCCGCCACCGTGGTTTCATCGTGGTGTCGGCCGCCAGCACCGTCCAGCGCCTGGTCGAACTACGCAACAGCCGGTGCGCGATCAACGGCTGGGACAGCAACACCGGCATGAACATGCTCCGCGCCGCCGTCGCCCCTCTGTCCCGCGACGGCCGCTTCTTCGGGTCCGTCACCGTCAGCGGCAGCCATCTCGCCAGCCTGCAGGCGGTAGCATGCGGCACGGCCGACATAGCCGCCATCGACTGCGTCACCTACGCCCATCTCAGCCGCCACCGCCCCGAACTGGCCGGCCAGACCCGCGTGCTGGCGGTCACGGCGGCGACACCGTGCCTGCCGCTTGTCACCGCCGCCTCGACCGACGACGACACGCTGGCGGCCTTGCGCACCGCACTTCATGCGGTCGCCACGGCTCCGGAACTGGCGGAGGCCCGCGCCGATTTGCTGCTGGAAGGGTTCGAGACGCTGCCCGACCGGGCATACCGCGTGGTTTCAGGACTTGCCAATCAGGCGGTCGCTGCGGGGTACCCGGCGCTGGCGTGAGCTTGGATATGCTTGAGAGTTGGTTGGGGCGGGAGGACCCTCAACGAACCACTACCTAACCCACGGAAGCCAATGATTTCTTTACCTTTTCCAGCTACTGAGGTGACACACCGAAGTGACACACAGGGGCTCCCGTGGCAAACGATCAGCGATATCTGCAGCAGCGGCGGAACACGTGGTACGTCCGTGTCAGGGTGCCCCCAGCGCTTACCAAAGTCCTTGGAAAGACCAGTCTAATACGAAGCCTCCAGACGACAAACCTTGCCGAAGCTCAACGTAAGCGGTGGCCGGTGGTAGCCGAACTCAAGGCGTACCTGGATGGCACCAGCAAGGGTGCCAGCAAGAGCCTTGTTGAACACGCCCTGGAATACCGTGCCGCATACATGAAGGCGTCCACCCAGGTTGACCCTGACACCCTACATTCGGACAAGGATGAGGCTCGCATGGCAATATGGGAGATGGTGGAAGAGGAGATTGATCCGGTTCACGGTAGCAATGCAGCCCTCAGGTTCGCAAAGGTGGCCCTGAGTACCAGCCCGATCCTTCGCCAGATGGTTGACCCATGGCTGCAACAGGCGGGAGACACTATCACCAAGCAGACGGCCTTTCAGCACAGAACAGCCCTTGATGCCTTCCTTGAGTGGATCACCAAAGAGGGCTTGGATGCTGAAAGCGCCATGGCAAGGGATGTTGACCGGAAGCTTGCGGGGAGATTTATTGGAGAGGGTCTGTCCACATCCGGGAAGGCTCCCAGAACGATCAACCGATACATCAGCAGTCTCAGTTCCTTCTGGAAGTGGCTCATCAAACGTGGGCTGGTTGAGGAGGCAGAAGGAAATCCTTGGGAGCGGCAAGGTGTCCCCTCGGGAACCAAAAGAGGTGTCAAGGTTAAGCGTAGGGCATTCAACAATATAGAGATATCGAAGCTTCTGACAGGTGATCCTCAGGCCAAAGTGGTCCCTTCAGAGACCCTGAAGGATCTCATGGCGTTGGGTCTTTACACAGGGGCACGTCTGGATGAACTCTGTAGCCTCCAGGTGGAAGACGTAACTGACAGTAACGGTAGCCTTACCCTGGTAGTATCAGAGGGGAAGACCAAGGCTGCCCTGCGTCGGGTTCCTGTTCACCCCTGTATCGTCCAGGTGATCGCTAGGCGGATCAAAGGGAGCAAGGATGGTTACCTCTTCCACGAACTGAAGCCATCAGGACCAGACCTCAAGCGTGGCTGGAAGATAAGCAACAGGTTCACGGACTATCGGAGAAAGATCGGTATCGATGGGCCTGATACAGTCTTCCACTCATTCCGAAAGAACACCGCTGGTGCCCTTGAGGCCGCTGGCGTCCCCGAGACCACCGCTGCATTGATCCTCGGGCACGATAGGCCGCACATAACTTATGGCTTGTACAATGATGGTGGTGTGCCTATCGGTATCCTTCGGGAAGCCATTGAGCGGATTACCTACGGGCATTTGATTGACGACCTAATTCGCCTTGGAGCCACCGATCATGAAGTTCGGGAGAAGGCGCTGGTGTAAGCCTCCAGGACTCCTTAGGAAGCCCGTAGGTGACTCCTGGTGCTCAGGGCTACTCATGTGGCTCCCAGCGCTCCAAGGCCACGCAGAAGCCCTCCTAGGAGCGCCTCAGCCTTGCTACTAAGCAGGCTTATCACTTCTTCTTGTACCAGCATAGACGGACTTGGAAGGTGCCGACCTTTGGAACAACACGGGCATATACCGGCCCGTCCTCTTCGATATGCAGCCAGCGCCCAGGAGCGCCCTGGAAGGTAAATCCTCTGTGCTTAAGGTAGCCTGTGGCGTCCGCATTAGTCGCAAAGGTCTTGAGTGTCACAGGAAAACCGGAAGGCGGTTCCATCACACTTTATACCTCTTTGAAGTTTCTGTTACCTCATCATGCAATGCATTTCCCTGACATACTACTCAATTCAGTAGAACTGACCCAATGACCGTAATACAATGGATAATAGTATATCGCCGCTAACAGAAGTAGCGATGATTTGATTTATTACGCAGCGATGTTCAGACGGCCTTGAGGTCCTCTAGCAGGCCTAGCAGCAGAGCGCACGTTTTCGGGGGCGCTTGCGTTGGTCGGTCATAATCTCCTCTTTTCCCCCCAAAGCCTTTTCCAATCTCTCGATGGTTCCCTTGACCGTGCCTTGCTGTGCGGCGGGGAGACTGCGGCAGTGTTCCTCAAGATCCCTAAGCGTCTGTCGGATCTGGGACTCTAGTTCTGTGAAGTTTCGGAGGTGGGTGTCAATCATCTGAAAGCCTTACATAGGACGTGAACAGACGATTACTCAGCAGTTTTGGAACATTTTGTAAGTGTTAGCAGACTATGCCTCACCTTTTGGCTTCATGATCTTGCTCGTATCCGAAGCTGATGTCTCTACGTACAATAGGTCAACAATGGCTTGCCAAAACTACCCATAGGTACATGCAGCACCCCTCCAGCGCTGTTAGTGCCCTCAGGGTACCGAACGCCTAGTGGCCGGTACCTTCCACCTCAAAACACACCCCCCTGTTCTGGGGAACTGACCTTGCCCCCGTGCAGCGCCTCCCATAGCGCCTGATTTATGCCACCAATGTC
>NZ_JCACHA010001202.1:0-4736 GCF_059503625.1 Skermanella sp. | reverse complement strand
ACTCATATTGCGAGCTCCAGCGCAACCCTTTTTGTCAACCCCGTGAGCAATCACCGAGCAACAGCTAGTTTTGGATTTCGAGTGGCCATCCTTTGTGTTCACCCGAGTCACTGCCACCATCCTCAATAACAGTCTGAGAGTTTCCAGGGCTGGGAATGCAGCAAATAGTAAGGTGTCAACTTTTTCGACATTATGATTCCGCAGCGGGCAGGTTCTCGTGCCGGATGGCCGAACGTGCCCCCATTTCTCCCGGTTGTCCGGTGGGCGGAATCCCCCGGCCCACCGAGACACACCTGAGGAGGAGCCGTCCATGATGAAATGGACGATCCGGCTCCGTTGGAAAGGACAGACGATCGAGATTGAAATCGAGATCGGCCTGAGCCTCTAACGGAGTCACAGGGAGGGGTGGACGAACACCCCTCCCCACTCCTCTAGCCTAATCGAAGCCGGTTGGATTTGGAAGTCCCTGCGCTGGCGGCTCTCAGTCCATCACCGACGACTCTTCCTGGAACTTGTGGCCCGGCCAAAGCTCGGGTGCTACGCGGGCGTATTGCGGCGGGTAGGCGATCTCTCCACCCAGTTCGCGGGCGGCTCGCCAGCCCCAGTGCGGTTCGTCCAGCAGGGCACGGGCCAGTGCCACGAAGTCGGCTTCGCCTTCCGCCACGATGCGTTCGGCCTGTTTGGGATCGACGATCAGGCCCACGGCCATTACCGGTATCTCGGCTTCGCGGCGGATTTGGGCGGCGAAGGGGACCTGGTAGCCGGGGGTCAGGGGGATCTTGGCGCCCAGGGCTATGCCGCCGCTCGACGCGTCGATGAAGTCGCAGCCGCGCTGCTTCAGGATCTTGGCGAGGGCTACCGATTCCTCGATGGTCCAGCCGCCCTCGATCCAGTCGGACGCGCTGAGGCGGAAGCCGAGCGGGCGGTCGGTCGGCCAGACGGCGCGGACGGCGTCGAAGACTTCCAGGGGGAAGCGGGTGCGGCCTTCGAAACCGCCGCCGTAGCCGTCGGTCCGCTGGTTGGATAGGGGCGACAGGAAGGCGTGCAGCAGGTAGCCGTGGGCGCCGTGGAGTTCCGCCGCGTCGATGCCGAGCCGGACGGCGCGCTGGGCGGTGGCGACGAAGGCGTTGCGGACGCGCTCGAAGTCCTGGGCGGCGAAGGCCTGCGGGGTGTGCCAGTCCTCGGCGAAGGGGATCGCCGAGGGGGCGTAGGTGGTCCAGGGGTCCTGGTCGGGCCGCAGCGCCCTGCCGCCTTCCCACGGGCGCTGGGACGAGGCCTTGCGTCCGGCGTGGGCGATCTGGATGCCGATCTGGGCGTTGCCGTAGCGCCGGACGGAAGACAGGACTCGAGCGAGTGCGGCTTCGTTCTCGTCGTTGTAGAGGCCGAGGTCGCCGGGGGTAATGCGGCCGGCCGCCTCGACCGCCGTCGCTTCCAGGATCAGCAGCGACGCGCCGGAGTTGGCCAGCATGCCCAGGTGCATCAGGTGCCAGTCGGTGGCGTTGCCGTTCTCCGCGCTGTACTGGCACATGGGAGACACGACGATCCGGTTGGCGAAGGTGCGGCCGGCGAGGTCGATCGGCGAGAACAGTTTGCTGGACATGGTGCGTAGATCTCGGTTCCGGGGAGGATTGCCTGATAACGGCCCCGGCCGGGATCGGTTGCGGCGGGGCGGGGCTATGCCCAGGGGTCGAAGATGTTGACTGTTGAAGACGCTCCCGCCGTAGGCCGGTCTAAAGCGAAGCGGCAGCCGACATGGACGCGCCTGCTTGTCGGCTGCCGCTTCGCTCTAGACCGACCTACGGGTTGTACGCTTCATCGGTCAAAATTTTCGGTTATCAATACAAGTAAATCAAGCCAAAGCGCGGTTAGCGCGGCAGAAGAACCAAGACAAGGGAGATCCAGTAAAAATGGACGAGCATCTGGTCCAAGCGGCCCTCAACTACCACCGCTTCCCCAATCCGGGTAAGATCTCGATCACGCCGACCAAGAGCATGGTCAACCAGCGCGATCTGGCGCTGGCCTATTCTCCCGGCGTCGCGATCCCGTGCATGTCGATCAACAAGGACCCGCTGGAAGCGCTGAACCTGACGTCGCGCGGCAATCTGGTCGCCGTCATCAGCAACGGTACAGCCGTGCTGGGACTTGGCAATATCGGCGCCCTGGCGAGCAAGCCCGTCATGGAAGGCAAGGGCTGCCTGTTCAAGAAGTTCGCCGGGATCGACGTGTTCGACATCGAGATCGACGAGACCGACCCCGAGAAGCTGGTCGAGATCATCGCGAGCCTGGAGCCGACCTTCGGCGGCATCAACCTGGAAGACATCAAGTCGCCGGAATGCTTCTATATCGAAACGAAGCTCCGCGAGCGGATGAAGATCCCGGTCTTCCACGACGACCAGCACGGCACCGCCATCGTCACGGCGGCCGCCGTCATCAACGGGCTCAAGGTCGTCGGCAAGCGGATCGAGGACGTCAAGCTGGTCTGCTCCGGCGCCGGTGCAGCGGCGCTCGCCTGTCTCGACCTGCTGGTGAACCTGGGGCTTCGGAAAGAGAACGCCTTCGTCACCGACAGCAAGGGCGTCGTCTATCAGGGCCGCACCGCGTCGATGGACGACAACAAGGCCCGCTACGCCCAGGCGACAGAGGCGCGGACGCTGGCCGATATCATGCCCGGCTGCGACATCTTCCTCGGGCTGTCGATGGGCGGCGTGCTGAAGCCCGAGATGGTTCAGGGCATGGCGGACAAGCCGCTGATCCTGGCGATGGCGAACCCGGAACCGGAGATCCGTCCCGAACTGGCGAAGGAGGTCAGACCGGATTGCGTGATCGCGACCGGGCGGTCGGACTATCCCAATCAGGTCAACAACGTCCTGTGCTTCCCCTTCATCTTCCGGGGTGCGCTGGACGTGGGCGCCACCACGATCAACGAAGAGATGAAGATGGCGGCCACGCTGGCGATCGCCGCCATCGCCGAAGCCGAGCCGTCCGACGTGGTGACTTCCGCCTACGGCACCCAGGAGCCGTTCGGACCGGAATACCTGATCCCGCGCCCGTTCGACCCCCGACTGATAACGACGGTCGCTCCGGCTGTCGCGGAAGCGGCCATGAAGACGGGCGTCGCCACCCGGCCGATCACGGACATGAGAGCCTACCGGCACCAGCTCGCCAGCTTCGTCTACCGGTCGGGCACAGTCATGCAGCCGGTCTTCGCGGCGGCGGCCGAAGTCGACAAGCGGGTCTGCTACGCCGAGGGCGAGGACGACCGCGTGCTGCGCGCGGCCCAGGTGGTGGTCGACGAGAACCTGGCTCGTCCGATCCTGGTAGGCCGCAGCCATGTGATCGCGCAGAAGGTCCATGAGCTTGGCCTGCACATTCAGGCCGGCAGGGACTTCGACGTCGCCGATTTCGACGACGACGAGATGATCAACGACGCGGCCGAGATGTACTACCAGCTCCGCCGCCGCCGGGGCTTGGCGCGCAACTACGCGGTCGCGGAAATGCGGCGCAACTCGACCCTGATCGGGGCGGCATTGGTGCGGCAGGGCAAGGCGGACGGGCTGCTGTGCGGGACTTCGGGACCCTATGCAGCGCATCTGCAATATGTCGCCGACATCATCGGCTTGCAGGAGGGGGCGAGAAACTTCGCGGCCATGAACCTTCTGATGCTGCCGGGGCATACGCTGTTCATCTGCGACACCTCGATCAACGCCGATCCCACCGCCGAGCAGATCGCCGACATCACCCTGCTGGCGGCCAAGGAGGTCCGGCGGTTCGGCCTGACGCCACGGGTGGCCCTGCTGTCGCATTCCAACTTCGGCAGCGCCGACACGCCGTCGGCGATCAAGATGCGGCATGCATTGGGCTTCATCCAGGGGATGGCGCCGGACCTGGAGGTCGATGGGGAGATGCACGCGGATGCCGCCCTGTCGAAGCCGACGCTGGACCGGGTCATGCCGGACAGCAACCTGACCGAAGAGGCCAACCTGCTGATCATGCCTAACCTGGACGCCGCCAACATCACCTTCAACGCGCTGAAGGCGGTGGCGGGGCAGGGCATCACGGTAGGACCGATCCTGCTGGGGGCGGCGCAGCCGGTCCACATCCTGACCCCCACCAGCACGGTGCGCCGGATCGTCAACATGACGGCGCTGACCGCCGTGGATGCTGTGGTGCAGACGGGCGACGTACAGTTGGCCAAAGCAGCCGAGTAGCGGAGCGGCTTTCACAGCCGCTTGCGCGGCGGGAAGGGAGACTATCATGCAAGTCTCAGGAGGTGCGGCTCCCGCCGCACCGACCCACCACAAGAAGCTCTATCAGCACCTCTATTTCCAGGTCCTGTGCGCCATCGTCCTTGGCGTGCTGCTGGGGTATTTCTACCCGCAGCTCGGCGAGAGCATGAAGTGGCTGGGCGACCTGTTCATCAAGCTGATCAAGATGCTGATCGCCCCGATCATCTTCTGCACCGTCGTCCACGGCATCGCCAGCATGGAAGACATGAAGAAGGTCGGCCGGGTCGGCGTCAAGGCGCTGATCTACTTCGAGGTCATGACGACCCTGGCCCTCGTCGTCGGTCTGGTCGTCGTCAACCTGTGGCAGCCCGGCGCCGGCATGAACGTCGATGTCGCCTCGCTCGACACCAAGTCGATCGCCGCCTATACGTCGAAGGCCGCCGAACAAAGCACCATCGAATACATCATGCACATCGTGCCGAGCACGGTGGTCGGCGCCTTCGCCGAGGG
>NZ_JCACHA010001201.1:0-4736 GCF_059503625.1 Skermanella sp. | reverse complement strand
ATAGCCTTGATGGACTGAGTTAATTATTCACGTTAACGATGATACGTCAAGAAATTCGTAGGTCGGTCTAAAGCGAAGCGGCAGCCGACATAGACGCGCCTGCCTGTCGGCTGCGGCTTCGCTTTAGGCCGACCTACGAAAGAAAACTCTTATTCCGCAGCTACCAAGTGTCCGTTAGTTTCCTGCCGGAAATATTCGCGGGTCAACTTGACGATCACCGGCGACAGCAGCAGCAGGCTCAGCAGGTTCGGGATCGCCATGAAGGCGTTCAAGGTATCGGCGATCAGCCAGATCAGGTCGAGCTGGGCGACCGAGCCGACGAACACGGCGAGCGTCCACAGCACCCGGTACGGCTTCTCCGACTTGGTGCCGATCAGGAACTCCCAGCACTTCTCGCCATAGTACGACCAGCCCAGGATGGTGGTCATCGCGAAGACCGCAAGCTCGATCGACAGCAGGTACTGGCCGATGCCGGGCATGGCGGCCTCGAAGGCCGACGACGACAGCACCGCTCCCGATTCACCGCTGTTCCAGACGCCGGAAACGATGATCGCGAGGCCGGTCATGGTGCAGACGATGATGGTGTCGATGAAGGTTCCCATCATGCCGACCAGAGCGGAGCGGACCGGGCTGCGGGTCATGCCGGCGGCCTGGGCGATGCCGGCGGTGCCGAGACCCGCCTCGTTGGAGAAGATGCCGCGGGCGACGCCGTAGCGCATGGCCGCCCAGACGGCTGCCCCGGCGAAACCGCCGCTTGCCGCGACCGGCGTGAAGGCGTGGGTGAACACCAGCGAGAAGGCTTCCGGAATGCGGTCGGAGAACATGAACAGGACGAACAGGGCGCACAGCACGTAGCTGATGCACATCAGCGGGACGAGCGATTCCGCAACCTTGCCGATCCGCTTGATGCCGCCCAGGATGACGGCGCCGGTCACGACGGTCAGCACGATGCCGGTGATCCAGACGGGGATGCCGAAGGTGTTCTCGGCTACGCCGGCGATGGCGTTGGCCTGCACCATGTTGCCGATGCCGAAGCCCGCCACGCCGGCGGTCAGGGCGAAGGCGACGCCCAGCCAGCGCCAGTTCGGCCCCAGACCGTTCTTGATCGCGTACATCGGGCCGCCGACATGCTCGCCGTTCTCGTCGACCTCGCGGTAATGCACGGCCAGCAGAACTTCGGCGTATTTGGTCGCCATGCCGACAAGAGCGGTACACCACATCCAGAACAGCGCGCCCGGCCCGCCCAGTGCGATGGCCGTGGCGACGCCCGCGATGTTGCCGGTGCCGACCGTGGCGGCCAGCGCCGTCATCAGCGCCGCGAAGGGGCTGATCTCGCCGTCTTCGACCGACCCGGACTTGCGGCCCTGCCAGACCAGCTTGATACCGTAGCCGATCTTGGCGATCGGCATCATCTTGAGGCGGATTTGCAGGAAAAGGCCGGTGCCCAGGATCAGGACCAGCATGGGCACGCCCCAAACGATGCCGTTCAAGGCATTGAGGCCTTGGCTGAAAGCTTCCACGTTTCCTCCGGTTAACTTTTATCTTCAATTCGATGAAGTTAAGGCCGGAGGCAGCGGAAAGGACCAACGGTCCGCCACGGCCTCCAACCTTGGTTAACCGTCAGTTAAGCAAAGCTCGTGCCAGTACTGAAAACCTTGTCGTCACAGCGGCTTGAGGAAAAGCCGGGACGGTACGGTGCGTACACATAGGTTTACACCAGGCCGGTTTGGCTTGGCGTTCATCACGAAAGATAGTTTCCAGGCAAGGGTTTGCCGGCAGTGTACATCGTCGGGTACGGTGTACCTGGATGTTTACGGGAAACCCGTCTTCAAGACCTTTGCTTCATGTGGGAACGGGGATTATGGCCGTATTCCTCCTCGAAGCGCCGGCGGCGCATCTGCGAGATCAGGGAGCGGACCAGATAGCCCCCGATAAATCCTAGCAGTATTCCCAAAAGCAAAGTGTCCATCGGTCCCCTGACTGGCCCGTTCGCGTATCGACGACCGATGGATCATATTTGCTTCAATTAGCCGGATACAAGCAGCCGCTTGGACGATAGCCGAAAGAAGCGCCCCCGAAAGAAACGCCCCCCGAAAGAAGCGCCAGTCGGGCGGCAAGCGACAAGCGGCAGGGTCAGGCCGCGCTGTCGAGCGGCTGCAACCCGGCCGTGATCGCCGCGAAGGCCGTCCTGAACCGCGCATCGGCGGCATCCCGTGCGTCGAAGGTCACGTGCAGCGCCTCCCTGTCCGCGTCCAGTACGGTAAACCCGATACGGACCCCCTGCTTCTCCAGGATCAGGACGCCCGGCATGCCTGTTCCGACGCCCTCGACGCCGGCGATCATGGCGCCGCCTTCCGACAGGTCCTCCAGCTTGGCGGTCCTGCGCTCGGCGCCGAACTCGACCGAGCACCGTTCGTCGACCCGGTAGCGGACCATGCGCCGGCGGTTGGCCTCGACCGTGGAGGTGCGGACCACGCGGACCAGGACGCGGCGCAGTTCCTCGATGCTGACGGCGACTTCCCCGGAGTTGGTCTTGACGTGGGCGGCCTGGATGCCGGTCTGCATCACTTCGCTGGAAACTTCGGAAATCCGGGTGGAAACCTCCTGGGCGGCTTCCGTCGTCTCGCTGACGTTGCGGCTGATCTCCTGGGTCGCGGCGGCCTGTTCCTCCATCGCAGCGGCGATCGCGCCGGAAACGCGGTCGATCTCGCCGATGGTCAGGCCGATCTCCTCGACGGCGGTGACGGCGCTTGCGGTGACGGTTTGGATCTCGCCGATCTGGCGCGTGATCTCCTCGGTCGAGCGCGCCGTCTGGTTGGCCAGGTTCTTGACTTCCTGCGCCACGACGGCGAAGCCCTTGCCGGCCTCTCCCGCCCGCGCCGCCTCGATCGTCGCGTTCAGCGCCAGGAGGTTGGTCTGTCCCGCGATGGCATTGATCAGCTTGACCACTTCGTCGATCTTGCCGACCGCCTGCGACAGCGAACCGATGGTCGCCTGGGTGCGCTCGCCGCTCTCCACGGCGCGGCGCGTCACGGCGCCGGAATGGGCGACCTGGGCCGTGATTTCCCGGATCGACGCCGCCAGCTCCTCCGTCGCGGACGCCACGGTCTGGGCATTGAGAAGCGCCTGGGTGGCGGCCGCCGCGACGCTGCGGGAGTTTTCCCCGACCCGCTCGGCGGAGGTCGCCATGCCGACAGCGTCCCGCGCCATCCCGTTGGTGTGGACCGCGACCTTTTCCACGGCGGCCCGGGCTTCCTGCTCGACCGTTTCGGCCATCGCCCGGAGCGCCTTGGTCCTGTTCTCCTGCTCGGCTTCGGCGTAGGTCTCCAGCAGCAGTTCCAGGTCCAGCCACGCCAGCTTGTTCAGGGCCGTGCGCAGTGCCAGTTTCCGGGCGGTTTCGGCTGCTCCGAACAGGGAACCCAGGCCCCTGCCGCCGGTGTCCAGCCCCAATTCCCCGATGATCCCGTTGATGACGGTGCTATGGCAGATGGCGACCGCATAGCCGGGGACGCCGTTGTCGTAAAACGCCCGCCCAAGCCGTTTCGCGGAGTCCATGAAGTCGCCGTCGATCTTTCCGGAGACGGCCCTTACCCAATGTGCCACCCGCACGGTATGGACAGCGGGGCTGGCCAGCGCCGTCTGGATCTCTGGCCAGGCGGAAAAGCGCGAGTGCCACTGTTCGAGCAGTCCCGGAAGGCGTGTTTCCGCAAAGGACTTCTGCTGACGGACTAGATCGACTTCCGCGTCGCTCAACTGAAACACGGCAAGCCGTCTGGCATGGCGATCCGATACGGGCGGAGTTTTCGAGCTGTCATGTATTCCCATGATTCACCCTTGGGAAGTGTAAGGTGAGAGTTTTCAAGACAGTCGATATCGTATTCAGAATAAATGATCTGTTAATGTATTACCTAATCTCTACGGAGCATATGCGTGAACCTTATACCTTACTTTAATCCATCAAGTACTTTGCGGTTCATAGTACCAAATGCCGATGGTGCGGCATCGGTCCGCTGTCGGGACGGGTTCAGGCCGTCTGGGGAAAGCGCAGCTTGGCCCAGGTCAGGGCGGAGGTCGCGTCCCGGGCGAAGGCGTCCGCGCCGATCCGGCGCCACAGGTCGGGGCAGCAGTTGAACGGATAGCCGCCGACCATGATCTTGGTCTCGTCGCAACGCGGGTTCGACCGTATCGCGCCGATCAGGGCGGAGGCCTTGGGCAGGTTGGGTGCGATCGTGACGGAGAGCGCCAGCACATCCGGCTGATCGAGTTCGACCAGCGACACGATCTCCTTCACGGGGATGCTGGCGCCGAGATAGACGGCGTCCCAGCCGTTCATCGTGAACACGTCGCAGACCATCCGGATGCCGATTTCATGAAGCTCGCCGTCGATGCAGGTGGCGATGAGGCGCTGGCTCCCGGTCCTTCCCCGCAACAGGTAGGGGTAGAGCTGGGACATGATCGTCTTGGTCGCGGCGGTGAAATAGTGCTCCTGCGGGATCGTCACCCTGTTCATCTGCCACAGGCGGCCAACCTCCTGAAGCGACGGCTGAAGCACGTTCATGTACAGGTTGGAGATGGGAACGCCGGCATCGGCGGCATTGAAGATCAGGTCGGTGGCGCCCGCCTGGTCCTGGGCCAGCAGCCGGCTCAGGTAATCCTCCGCCATGGTGCCGAACGGGTTGTCTTCGGTCAGCCGGCTGGCCGGAACATCCTCCATGCCGTGGAGCAGCCGGAGCGAG
>NZ_JCACHA010001200.1:0-4755 GCF_059503625.1 Skermanella sp. | reverse complement strand
ACGCTGCCGGTTTACACTCCCCTGGCCAATATCGACGCTTTGGTTGCCGCCGCCCGGACGTGGCGGCGGGATAGGGGCGGGACTGCTGAGGTAGGGGGCGTGAGGGGTTTTAAAGCACCAACTTGCCCAGGTTCTGCAATGCCAAGAGGCCACATCGAAGTTGAGAGAATTCCGACGTATATTGATGATCACTGAACATCATAGGTGGTTGATCATGTCTGTCCAAATCGCCGATCGGCAGGTGATCGAAAAGATCGAGCGGCTTAGCCGGCTGACCGGGCTTGGCCAGACGGTGACCGTCGAGGCGGCGGTGGATCGCATGCTGACCGAGTTAGAAGGGGATGAGTCTTCCGATCCATGGGCAGGGGTTGATGCGATCGTTGCCCAATTGCATTTGATCCCGCTGCGGTCTGATAATTTCGAAGCTGTAGAACATGACGACATGGGGCTGCCAAAGTAAAGGCGGACTTCATGCATTCCCATGCAGTGCCGATGGTTCTTCGGCGGCATCCTCTCCGGGAATCTCGCCGACCATCGAAAATTAGATGGTGTTGCCCGCCGCCCAAAGATAGTGAACGTTGTTGACGTTTGCTATGAGGTCTCTTTTCTTGCTGCCTCCATAGTGGTAAGTATGCTCCATGATGTTCTTAATTGTGGAGATGAGGGTGTATGCAATCTACTTTGACGAGGTAAAATACAACCCTCCTGATCAAAAAAGCTACTGGATCGGTGGACTTGCAATTCCTATTGATCGTATTCCCGTATTAGAGACACAGGTCAATGACCTTGCTTTCAGCCTTTTCGAAGATCGCTCCTTGCGTAAAGAAACTGAATTTCATGGAAAAAAATGTTTAATGGAAAGGCAAACTTCAAAGGAATGGATTTCATAAAACGTTTAGATGCGATGAAGTCTTTGGTAAAAATCATAGAAAGTGCTGAGGATATTCAGAAAATCTATGTACGGATAGTGCCTGAAAATATCGCATATTCTGCTGAAAAGCCTGAGTCGATCGCGTTTAAATATTTTCTTGAGCAGGTTGATAAATTCTTGGCCCAAAAGACGGCAAAAGGTATGATTTTTGGTGACAAAGACGATGATGCTGTTGCGACTGCTGTTGAATGTTTGGCTTTATACAAGCAGTCAGGAACTGGATGGGCAAAAGGACGAAAAATTGAAAACATCGTAGACACGCCCCATTTCGCCAGATCGCACCACAGCCGCATGATCCAACTGGCTGACATTTTCGTCTACGTCATACAGTTTTTATGGTCAACGATCGAGGGCTCCGCGAACCGTGAACAGTTTCGTAGCTATTTGAAGGCCGAGACATGACTCCAATACATATGCCAAAGCAGAATCTGGCCAAGCGAACCACTTTGGCACCGGTGAAGAAGGGACGGCCGATGCTGCTTGGAGCTGGAGTGGTCCGAGAACCGCCCACTATCGGTCGCCGATTTCAACATGGAGTAATCTTGCAGATTTTGCAAGCAAGAACCCGTTGAACATCAGCGGGAGGTGAGGTGCAGGCTGCGATCTCAAGCGGCGCTAACCGCGCCTGATCATAATCCTTTGTCGCCGGTCTGGGTTCTGCTCCAACGCAACCCTGATCGCCAGGGTTCCCTCATCCACCTCCCATTCGCGAACATCACCGTTGCCATCCGGTGGGGGCGGTTGGCGTCGGTCCAGGCGGTGCCTTGGGGGTGTGCATTTTCAGTTTGAGGTTGCCGTCGTCGTCAGCGGCCGAGGCTTCCAGCATGGCGCGGTAGACGGCGCGGGAATGCGCCGGGTGTGGTAAGGCTCTCTTCAGGCCATCGGTGAGGCCCTTATAGGGTCGTGGAACTCTACCGCACCGTGAAACCGTTTACGGGGACCATTGCAACGAGACCATAATGATCGTCCGTAAACGTCCTTCCGCATTTCAGCTTTTCTTCATCATGCGGGGCTCCATCGTCCCGCGCATCAAGGGTCAGGTGCTCAGCACGGTCGGCGTCGCTGTGCTGGTGACCATGGCGCATGGGACGCTGTTCAATCAGAAGGTGACGCTGACGCCCATTCCGTTCAGCCTGATCGGGCTGGCGCTTGCCATCTTCCTGGGGTTCCGCAACACCGCCAGCTACGACCGCTGGTGGGAAGGGCGGAAGCTTTGGGGGGAGCTGGTGATCCGGACGCGTTCGGTGACCCGGCTGATCGTCAACCATGTCCGGCCCGCACAGGGGGAAGACGACGATGAGCGCGTGCCGGCCATGGTGCGCCGGCTGATCGCCTTTACCTATGCGCTCAAGCATCACCTGCAAGGCACCAGGGACGGCCAGAGCGGGAAGTACCTGACCGCCGGCGATGTCCAGGCCGTGGGCGAGTCGGTCAATGCGCCGGATCGGCTGCTGCGTTTGATGAGCCGGGATGTCGCGGCGCTGGCCGCCGCCGGGCGGCTGGACCCCATGATGGTGGCTCAGGTGGAGGACAACCTGACGGCGCTGGCGGGGGTCCAGGCGGGGTGCGAGCGCATTCGGCACACGCCCCTGCCGTTCTCGTATGCACTGCTGCTGCACCGGACGGCGTATCTGTATTGCTTCGCGCTGCCGTTCGGGCTGGTGGATACGACGGGGTTCATGACGCCGTTCGTCGTCGGGCTGGTCTCCTATACGTTCTTCGGGCTGGATGCGATCGGCGACGAGATCGAGGAGCCGTTCGGACTGCTGCCCAACGACCTGCCGCTCGAATCGATGTGCCGGCGCGTCGAGATCGACCTGCTGGAGGCTTTGGGCGAAACCGAGCTGCCGCAGCCGCTGAAGCCGGTCGATTACTGGCTGATGTGAGGGGGCGCTTACCGCCAGTGACCCCTGTGGCCCCCGTGGCCCCCGTGGCCTCCATGGCCTCCATGGCCCCTGCCATGACCATGGCGACCACCGCGATGGCCGCCGTAATAGCCGTCGCCCCGGTTCCAGTCGCCCTTGTACCAGCTATCCCGCCGTCCATAGCCGCCATGATCCCCGCCATGACCGCCGTAATAACCGTAGCCGCCGTAATAGGCCGGGTAGCCGTCGTGATGGATGCATCCGGTCAGAAGCGCCGCCAGGGCAAGAAGCGCCAGGATCGGGGCTAGGGGGACGGGACGTTATGCGGTTGGACACGATGGTCTCCGACTGGAAAGGGTGACGTTTTGTTCTCCTGCTTCCACAAACATCCGGGGCCGGTTTCCCATTCCAGGGCGGCGGAGATATCGAAAGGGGGTTCCATAGTGAAATTTTTTATTTTACTATGAGTCGTCGAGACGAGTTGAACGGTGGACGGACTTTGGAGCGATGGCGGGAAAACGGGCGGAACTCCTTAACGATACGCAGGTGAAGGCATGCCTGCGCTGGTGCGGCGAGCGCCGGCGCTATCCGCACCGGAATCGCGTGGTGGTGCTCCTCAGCGTGCGCGCCGGATTGCGCGCGGTGGAGATCGCGAAGCTGCGGCGCGCCCACGTGATGGACGACGGCGGCGGGATCGCCGACGTGATCGATCTGCGCGGCAAGCTGCGCTTGAGCAAGAAGGGGACCGACCGGGTGATTCCGATGCATGCCGACCTGCGCGCCCATGTCATCGAGTTGTTCCGCATCGTGCCCGGCGGTCCCGACGATCCGCTGATCCTGTCGGAACGGGCGATGCGGCCCAACCCGGAAGACCCGGAGGACCGCCGGCTGGTCTGCATGGCGGCGAATTCCATCGTGCTGATGTTCGGACAGATGTATGGGGAACTGGGGCTTGCAGGATTCTCCAGCCATTCCGGCCGGCGCACCTTCATAACGCGGGTGGCGGATCGGATCACCGAAGCGGGCGGTTCGCTGCGCGATGTCCAGCAACTTGCGGGGCACACCAGCCTGAACACGACCCAGAGCTACGTCGACGGCAGCGACGAGGCGAAACGGCGCGTGATGAAGCTGCTGTGATGGGCAGGATCGAGGCCGGTGGGTTCCAGGTCCGGCGCCTGGGCGCGGACGAGGCTCGGGCCGCCGTTCCGGAACTGGCGGAGGTGCTGATCGACTGTGTGGCCGGGGGCGCATCGGTCAGCTTCATGGCGCCGCTGGACCGGGACAAGGCGGTGGGGTTCTGGCAAGGGGTGGCGGACGGCGTCGCGCACGGCGAGCGCGTGCTGCTGGTCGCGGAGACGGTCGGGGCGGAGCAGGGGCGGGGCATCGTCGGGACCGTTCAGGTGATCCTGGCGCAGCCGGAAAACCAGCCGCACCGGGGCGACGTTTCCAAGCTTCTGGTCCACCGGCGGGCGCGCGGGACCGGGGTGGGGGCGGCGCTGATGGCGGCGGCCGAGGACGCGGCGTGTGATGAGGGGAAGACGCTGCTGGTGCTGGACACCGCAAGCGACGGCGCGGAGCGGCTTTACCGGCGGCAGGGCTGGGTGATGGTCGGCACGGTGCCGGGCTACGCGCTGTGGCCGGACGGGACGCCGTGCGACACGGTGTTCTATTACAAGCGGTTGGGGACGGGGGTATGCTCATCATGAAATAAGGGGAGGAGTGCGCCATGAAAAATGATGAACGTGTTTTAAGGGTCGGGATCGCTTCACGCGAAGAGATCCAGGCGCGCACTCTTGCAGTCGTTCGGGGCGAGATCAAAGTCACGGCCGACGATCCGAAAGTGTGGTTCAATTCAGTCGAGTCTTTGGCTGAGTTTTTGGTCGGTAAAGATTAACCGTAGGTCGGTCTAGAGCGAAGCGGCAGCCGACATAGACGCGCCTGCTTGTCGGCTGCCGCTTC
>NZ_JCACHA010001199.1:0-4758 GCF_059503625.1 Skermanella sp. | reverse complement strand
CCGCCAGTCACAACCGATTCAGATGCCTCAAGCTGTTCCCGGATGGACACTTACAGCCGGTACAGCACTTGCCCAGACTACAACAGCCACGCCGCCGGCCGGCACCGTCGCACGCGCGGACGACCGCGACGACGATTTTGATTGGGGCTGGATCGGCCTTTTGGGTCTGGGAGGTCTGGCGCCCTTGTTTATGCGCAAAGACCGGCAGAGCAACGTTCACGCCGACACGCGACGGTAATCCCTTCTGGGTCGCCGGGCTGTTGACCGGTTCGGTGGACCATGGCGCCAGTAGCTAGGACAGGTGCGGTGACCCGGGCGGTGCGGCCCGGAACCGCAGCCCGGCAACCGTTCCTCAGCCACACTCGGCGGGGTGGCGTGAGAAGGTGCCGCGAAGCTGCGCCGCCAATGCGTGCAGCAGCCGCGTGCCCATGCCCGAGCCGTGCGGAAGCGTTGCAGGCGGCGTCCCCAGCAACTCACCCTCGGCGGGCAGACCAATGCCGTCGTCGGCCACGGTCAAGACGAACTCGTCCGCCTCGCGCGCGAAGCGCACCCGGACAGTCCCGGCCCGGTCCTCGGGAAAGGCATATTTGAGGGCGTTGGCCACCGCCTCGTTCAGCACAAGGCCAAGCTGTACGGCCCGCTCGGTGTCGAGCGTGTGCGCCTCGGCCTCGGTCACCAGCGCCACCGGGCGCAAACCGCGCCAATCTGCGCCGCTATGATGTCAGAGCATAGACTCTCGATAAAGCGCTGGGTGTTGACCACGGCCGCCTCCTCGTTGGCGCCGCCCGCACCGTCGATGCCGGTGAGGTGGGTGTGGACGCGCGCGAGCGCTGAGTTCGGCGAAGGTCAGCGCCTCGGCTACTGGGAGGCCTAGGCCTTTTGGACCCGCCGCAGCACGCTGGAATTGCGGCATAGTATTTGATCGGAACGGTTGGGAGCGGGCTGGGCAGCACGGAAGCCCATCGGTATGTACCTCGCAGCACCAATCCTATATCGCATACGTCACCCTCGCTGGTTCGCCGCTCCAGGCCGGCTGAGAAGCGACAGCCGTGGATGCAGCGGAGCAGAGTCCCTTGCGGATTACTCAACAGAGACCCGCGGCCCGAGCGATGGTGCCAGTCGCGTTCAGGTATGGCGCTTTTAGCTTGCTACCGTTGTTTGGATACCTGCATCTTTCGCAATAAGCGGCTGACCGAGCTTCCATTCACCAGGGAGGGATTATGGCTCCGCGCATCCGACCTGTAACGGAATCAGACACCATCCACGTCGGTCGCATCATGTATGACGCCTTCCGCGGAATTGCCGAGGCACATGGATTTTATCCAGACCTCCACGATGTCGAGAACGGGGTACGCCTTGCAGATACCTTTATCGCCTCGCCAACCATGTTCGGGGTCGTTGCGGAGCAGGATGGCCACATCGTCGGCTCCAACTTTCTGGCGGAAGGTGACCCTATCCGTGCTGTTGCTACACTGACGGTCGATCCGCGGTTCCAGGGCCGTGGTGTTGGACGTGCTCTGATGGCAGCCGTTCTAGAACGTGCCGAAACGGCTGCCAGCGTGCGCCTTGTCGCTGACGCTTTCAATGTCCGTTCCGTGCCGCTCTACGCCTCGATGGGTTTTGAGGTCAAAGAGCCCCTGCTGGTGATGCGCGGCACCTGCCGGAGCGGACCACTCCCCAGTTATGTGACTCGCCCGCTAGTCGCCGATGATCTCGCCAACTGCGCTACGCTTGCCGACAAAGTTTATGGCGCGGAGCGTACCGCTGAACTGCGCAATGCAATCAACCTCTTCAAGCCATTTGTTGTTGAGACCGACGGCAGAGTTCGTGGTTACCTATCCTCCGCAACATTGTGGCTAGCGAACCACGGCATCGCAGAGACCGAGAGCGATCTAAGGGCGCTGATTGCGGGAGCGTCGGCAGTCATCGATGAACCGATCTCGTTTTTGCTTCCGATACGGCAGGCTAGCTTATTCGAGTGGTGCATCAGCGAGGGATTACGCGTCGTGAAGCCGATGGTCCTAATGGCCAAGGGCGAGTACCACCAGCCAGGAGGAGCTTGGTTCCCGTCCGTTTCATACTGAACACCGACCCTGGCGATGTTTGTGGCCTATGGTTCAAAGTTCGGGCCAGCGACGTGGCGGTCTCCGCAAGGCGAACGCCTGACGCGTGCGGTGCGCTCCCTGAGTTCGTCTTGCTTCGTAAAGCCGGCATCGCACCGCAGGTGGACGCTCCAGCACCGAAGAGCCGCGACCGCACAGGCAAGTTCAGGATAAACATGACGTGCATGCTTATGGTCATGATTGACCTGCGCCTGCCAGACTACGCAATCGTCTTCGCCGACGCCGTCTTCCTCGACCTCACAGGCTATGCTCGCAAGGACGATCTTGGGCGCAACCGCCGTTTCCTCCAGGGTGCGCTCGCCAGCCAGGACACCGTGGGCCAAATCCGCGCCGTCCCGGTCGAGCGGCGCCCGAACGCAGCCAAGATACTGACCTACAAGCGGAACCGCACGCCCTTCTGGAATGGCCTGTTTATCGGTTCGGTCTTTGGTCCGGATAGCGCGACACGGCGGGTATACGCAAAAATCGAGTAACCTTGTTGGCGCGGGAGTTAGACCACCGTGGCAAGAATGCCCTGGCAGTGCTCCAGTCGGTGCTGCGCCTTAGCCTTACCCCGCGAGACGAGCCCAAGAAGTTTGCCATCTCCGTCTGAGGCTATCTGGAAGCGCAACACTCGGCTGAGCGCCGTTACCCTCTTTTGTCTGTCTCTTCCATCCCCCTTTGGTCATCGGTCTGCTATGCGATCACCAAATCAGTCTCTTCGCACAAGGCGGCTCAGCCGCGCATGCATGCTGAAGCTCCGGCGCGAAAATGCTTCTTCTGCGGGCGGCAAAGCGGCTCCCGGGAGCGCTCCCGGCTTCTCTATCGCTGCTCTTGCAACATCTTGCGCGTGCCAGAGCGCTTCGACCAACTGCCGCAAGGCGGCACCATGCTCGGTCCGTAGCCGCTCGATTTCCGCGGCATGAGCCGTTCTCAGGTGATCCAACTTCAGTTTTAGACGAGCTATTTCGGCAGCGTGTTTCGCCCGCTCCAACGTCTCTCCGGCGCAAACCCGCTGTTCGGCCTCTAGTGTGCGCTGCCGAGAGCCTGCCACAACGGTGTCTGACGGCGGGGCGACGGGATACTGGGCTGACGGCGCCATCTGGTTCGACACCATCGATCCCGCAGGCGAAATCGCTTGCTCCGGTGCCACGATAGCTTTGCTAAAATGCAACAATCCATCCATGTTGGCAACACTAACCCGCAGGTGAGTGACTGCGCGAGTTGTGTGTTGGCCTTTGCTAGCAACCCCAGCGGGTGCGGCATCTGCGCCACAGGGTCGCTCGGCAGCACTACCCACCTCCCGCGCAGCCGTCGAACAATCGCCCCGCCCCGACCCGCTACAGCGCCCACGCCTCATCCGCTCAAAGACCGCGCGCGAAGCTGACCACCCCCAATGCGCCTTCGTCCGCCCGCGGGTGCTCAGCGGCTTCTCCACGCACCACACGATAAGACCACGCAAAAGCGCAGGTTGGAGGCCGAGTGACGCAAGCCTCAGGTTCATCTTGGGCGCGTTAGGACATCAGCGACTTCCCCCGTACCCGCCATCGGGCCACATGCCGGGTGCCTAATGCCGATCGCGGTCCCGGCGCCGACTGTCCATCTCGATCCGGCGGCACTCGTCGTCGAACCGCCTCTGCTGCTCGTCTAGCTTCCGCTCCGCGTCCCCGGCGGAGCGGCGGCAATCGTCCGCGTCCCGCATGCCGCAGCGGTTCGTGTCCCGCTCGTCCTGGCCGCTTTCTCCGATGGTACCCAAGAGAAGCGCCGTAAGTCCGCTTCGGTCCGAATGAGCATGGCACCGCACTGCCTTTATGCCCGGCAGTCAGCGGCCCTGTTGCAGGACGGTGCTCGGACGTTCTTGCCCGGGGACGACAAACCCCGCCTTGGGCGATGTTGGCGTCCAAGCGCAGGGGCGGCTCGTCTCGGTCCCTGGCGGTCATTACCCTGCACTTCGGCCACATCCGGGCCAACCCGGTGGTCAGCGGCCTGCTCATGCCATCCGCTGCGGCATGCGAGCACCGCTTTGGTGAGCTTCGGGTACCGGCGGCGAACTTGACACCCACCTCAACCTCGACTGACTCGCCCGTCTCGCTCACCTTGCGCTGCACCTCCTCATGCACAGCACACTGCACCTACCTGCGTTGCCTAGGTGCCCTGAACTGACTCCTGTTTCCGAGCGTTTCCCGGTCCGCCGCAGCGTCACGCAATGGAACTTCCGATGAGATTCCTCACCCAAATTCCGGCGTTCGATCCAAATGGCCACATCAACGTCGTCATTGAAACGCCGAAGGGCAGCCATAACAAATACGCCTATGATGAGGAGTTCGGTGCATTCCGCTTCAAGGCGGTGATGCCAGAGGGCAACCTGTTTCCCTACGACTTCGGCTTCGTCCCTTCCACGCTTGGTGAGGATGGCGACCCGCTCGACGTTCTGGTCCTGCTCGACGTGTCGCTCCCCGTAGGCTGCCTTCTTTCGGCACGGCCACTCGGCGTGATCGAGGCGGAGCAGCGAGAGCGGGATGGCAAGATGGAACGCAACGACCGCCTCCTTGCGGTCGCCACCAAGGCCCGCACGCACGCCCATGTCCACAGTCTAGAAGACCTCAGTGTCCATCCGGGAACAGCTTGAGGCATCTGAATCGGTTGTGACTGGCGG
>NZ_JCACHA010001198.1:2193-4761 GCF_059503625.1 Skermanella sp. | reverse complement strand
TCCAGAATATCCCGACCCCGTCGGCGCTGGCCGACATGGTCGCCAGCTACATGGACCTGAAGCCGGACGAGAAGCAGGAGGTGCTGGAGACCTTCGACCTGACCCGCCGCCTGGAGAAGGTCGGCAACCTGCTGGGCCACCGGCTGGAGGTGCTGCGCCTGTCGCGCCGGATCAGCGAGCAGACCAAGGAGAGCATGGACGAACGCCAGCGCGAATACGTGCTGCGCGAACAGCTCCGCACGATCCAGAAGGAGTTGGGCGAAACCGACGCCAAGCAGGTCGAGATCCAGGAGCTGACGGAAGCCATCGCCAAGGCCAAGATGCCGCCGGAGGTCGAGACTCAGGCGCTGAAGGAGCTTCGCCGGCTGGAGCGGATGCCGGAGGGCGCCGGCGAATATTCCATGATCCGGACCTACCTGGACTGGCTGATCGAGCTGCCGTGGTCGGCCTTCAGCGAGACCAGCATCGACATCGCGGCGGCCCGGCGCATCCTGGACGAGGACCATTACGGCCTTGAGAAGATCAAGCGCCGCATCCTGGAATTCCTGGCGGTCCGCAAGCTGAACCCGGAAGGGCGCAGCCCGATCCTGTGCTTCGTCGGCCCGCCCGGCGTCGGCAAGACCTCGCTCGGCCAGAGCATCGCGCGGGCGACCGAGCGGAAGTTCGTCCGCGTCAGCCTGGGCGGCCTGCATGACGAGGCGGAGATCCGGGGCCACCGCCGGACCTATGTCGGCGCCCTGCCCGGCACCGTGATCCAGTCGCTGCGTAAGGCCGGCACCGGCAATCCGGTCATGATGCTGGACGAGATGGACAAGCTGGGCCAGGGCTTCCACGGCGATCCCTCGGCGGCGCTGCTGGAAGTGCTCGACCCGGAGCAGAACGGCACCTTCCGGGACAACTACCTGGGCGTGCCGTTCGACCTCAGCAAGGTCATGTTCATCGCGACCGCCAATGTGCTGGAGAACATCCCCGGCCCCTTGCGCGACCGCATGGAAGTGATCGACCTGCCCGGCTACACCGAGGAGGAAAAGGTCGAGATCGCCAAGCGCTATCTGGTCCGCCGCCAGTTGACGGCCAACGGGCTGAAGCCCGAGCAGGCCGCCATCACCGACGACGCGATCCGGGAGATCATCCGCTACTATACGCGGGAAGCCGGCAACCGGAACCTGGAGCGCCTGATCGGCGGCGTCTTCCGCAACGTCGCGATGCGGATCGCCGAAGGCACGATCGACCATCTGGCGATCGGCCCCGGCGAGGTGACGGAGATCCTGGGAGGCCGCCGGTTCGAGAGCGAGACGGCGATGCGGACCAGCGTCCCCGGTGTCGCGACCGGGCTGGCCTGGACCCCGGTCGGCGGCGACATCCTGTTCATCGAGGCGACGCGCACGCCGGGCAACGGCCGGCTGATCCTGACGGGTCAGTTGGGCGACGTCATGAAGGAGAGCGCGCAGGCGGCGCTCAGCCTGGTCAAGTCGCGGCCGGAAGTGCTGGGAACCGACCCGGTGGAGTTCGACAAGTTCGACATCCACGTCCACGTCCCCGCCGGAGCGATCCCGAAGGACGGCCCGAGCGCCGGCGTCGCCATGTTCATGGCGCTGGTGTCGCTGCTGACCGGACGGACGATCCGCAGCGATCTGGCGATGACGGGCGAGATCAGCCTGCGCGGGCTGGTGCTGCCGGTCGGCGGCATCAAGGAAAAGGTGCTGGCGGCCCAGCGCGCCGGCATCACCACCGTCATGCTCCCCGCCCGCAACCGCCGCGACTACGAGGACATCCCGGAAGCGGCCCGCGAAGCGCTGAACTTCGTCTGGCTGGAACGGGTGGACGACGCGATAGCGGCCGCCCTGAGCTGAACCGGAAGGTCCAACAGGCCAAGGCGCCCATGCCGTAGGTCGGCTACGGCGAAGCGGCAGCCGACAAGCAGGCGCGTTGCTGTCGGCTGCCGCTTCGCTTTAAACCCAATACCGTTCAATGGCTTTTTATTCATCCCATGTTCCGGGGTGATGCTCCTCGTAGACGCGGCCTCCGGCCGCGTTCAGTGCGCGGATGCGCGCTCTCTGCCGCGCCGCGCATTTCCGCCCACCTTAAAGCCATCGAAGCGCGAAGCGAACGCGGCGGGAAGCCGCGTCTACAGCCGCTGTCGGCCAGTCAGTAGGTTGGGCCCATGGCCCAGCACGCTTCGCGTGGCATCGGATCTTGACAAGCCGGACCAGCCGCCAGGATCAAGTCCTGGCAGGACGATTGGAGCGGTACGTCATGGCGAAGCGGTGGAAAGCCCGACACCTCTGCCGGATCTTGCCCAATCCCCAACCCCGTAAGCGTCATGTTTCAACGCCGCAATGAATGCGATGACACGCGTATGTTTGTCTTGCGTAAAGTAAATAACGTCATTTTACCATTTATTTACCGGCTTGTCCCCTAAAATACAATCGCCAACAGCCTGTTTATTTCAAATCTTTAACAATGGGATTTGTCGTCATGCGTTTTCTCGACAATCTGAGTGCTTGTCTATTGGCGTCCACCGCCGTTCTCGCTGTCCCGGTGCTCTCCGCCCCGGCGGCGGCCGAT
>NZ_JCACHA010001198.1:0-2183 GCF_059503625.1 Skermanella sp. | reverse complement strand
GCCGGACCCCAGGATTCCGGGATACATGTTCCCCACGCCGGAGACGATCATCATCGCGGCCGTCGACACGGCCGACGCCACCGGGATCTCCTTGCACGGCTGGGGCCTCTGGACGTCGCTGACGGCCGCCAGCACCGAAACCGCCTTCGGCATCCCCAACGCGCCGGTCTATCTCACTTGGCTGACCAAGCAGGAACTGGTCGCCCTTGCCAAGTCCTCGTCCGCCGATGCCGGCGCCAAGGCTCCGGCTGCTGCTCCGGCCCGTAACCGCACGCTGAGCCTGAAGCCGGTGACCCAGCTCCACAAGTTCGGGATCGACACCACGGCGTCGAAGGCGCAGCCCAAGGCCGAGAGGAAGGCGGCGGCGCCGGCCACCCCGGTATCGCCCGACACCAATGTCTTCGAGGTCGTCGCCTACAATCCGGAAGCCGCGAAGTTCATCAACGACAACAAGCTGTTCGACCTGACCACGATCGCGGCCTTGTACAAGTCGGGGCAGAAGGCCATCCCCGACTTCCCCGCTCCCGCCGTCGCGATCAAGCCGGTCTACAAGATCATCTCCGCATCCGACCTGATCGACGGCAAGTATTACGCCATGCCGGCCTGGCCGGGAACTCCGCTCACGACGGACGCGATCGTGTCCAATGGCTTCCCGGAAACGGCGTGGCCGGGCTGCGTCTATGTCGACGTGACCAACAAGGGGACGTCGGCTGCCACCGGGATCGACGGAACGTGCAGCGGACAGACGGCCGCCTCGACTTACGGGCTGGGCGACTTCATCGCCTACCCCGTGACGGCCGCCAATGCCGATCAGTTCAATGCCTACGATACCAGCGGCTCCTACAAGGTCGCAGCCGGCGATTACCTGCTGCTGATGGCGATGCACGTCAGCAGCCGCGAGATCCGGGAATGGACGTGGCAGACCTATTTCTGGACGCCCGCTCCGATGAACCCGCCGACCCCAAGCAGCGTCGCGATCGCCGGCGCACAGCCCAAGCAGCTGGCCAAGCCGGCGGCGCATTACGCCATGTCGATCGCCTACCAGATGATCAGCCCGAACCAGCCGGTAACGGGAGGCAGCAATACCGGCAAGCCGATGATCGCCTACAACCCGTATCTGGAGTCGGACTTCTCCGCCAGCACCTTCGGCACCTCGCGGGCGGTGACCGACCCCAACACCGGCGTCGCCTGGACCGGGCAGGTCGGGGTCGAGACCAACTGCATGACCTGCCATTCCATGGCCTCGGTCAATTTCGGGTCCGGCGCCGGCACCAGCTACGGGACCACCTTCTACGTTTCCCTCGACGACCCGATGTTCGACGGCACGGTCCAGACCGACTTCCTGTGGTCTATCGCTGACGTGGTGTCGACGGAGCAGACGGCTGCGAAGGCAGCGGGTTCGGCGGCCGGCAAGAAGTAGCGGCGGCATACGGCGGGCGGCGCTTCCGGGCCGCCCCCGGGCGCCGCTCATCCTTCGGGATCGAAAAAACCTTTGAAATCGGTGTACCGCAAAGTTGGCGTCATATGTCATTGGGTATATAATGCCTAAGCATTACACATCCGGAAAGATCATTGCCGTGACTGAGTCCGTCAACAATCCCGACATCTTCGTCCTGGAGAATTTCACGCCCCTGATCGGCCGGGAATTTTCGTTCAGCGATCCGCAGGTAGCGCCTGGGTTCAAGCTGAAGCTGGCCAAGGCCTACGACCCCAGCAAGGGCATGTCGCATCCCAAGTTCCGCAAGCCGCTGACGCTTCTGTTCCGCGGCCCGGTGGATACGCTGCTGCTGGAAGGCTTCTATCAGATCGAGACGGAGGGCTTCGGTCCCATCGGCGTCCAGATCGTCCCGACATTGACGCCCGACCGCGAGGAAAACGGCATGGGCTACCACGTCGCCTTCAACTGAGTTTCCGCAACACCGGACCGCCGCCCGGAAAGGCGACGGTCCGGACCCGTGGATTACGGGCGGGTCGGGTAGATGCCGTTGACCGCCATGATGTAGTACATGGTGAGGTAGGGCTCGCGGATGCTGAACGGCGTCGCACCGCTGGGGCTGTTCGCGCCGACGGTCAGGCCGGAAATCGACACCGTACCGCTACCAATGGTTTTCATGGTACCCGCCGCACCGGCCGGACCATAGATCCTTACGGGTTGAGGAGTGCCCTCGCCGTCCAGATAGTTG
>NZ_JCACHA010001197.1:0-4764 GCF_059503625.1 Skermanella sp. | reverse complement strand
CCGCGCTGTCTTCGCCATACAGTTCGTATGTCGGTATTCCGCCGGTCATTCAGCCCCGCTCTAACTCATCTGCGATTGTTCGCGTAGCGAACATTTACCAATGTTCGAAAAATGCCAGGACTAGACGGATCTGTCCATTCACCGTTCGCCTGAAGCCGCTATCCTGGCGTCAATTTTCCGGGGCAGCCGCTGACGCAATGCGCAGCCGCCCTGTTGTAAGCAAAAACATCATGGAGGAAGCGGTGATGCGCACCCAGGTCGGCATCGTCGGCGCGGGACCGGCAGGTCTCTTGCTGTCTCATCTTCTGCATCTCGAAGGCATCTCTTCCGTCGTTCTGGAAACACGGACCCGCGAACAGATCGAGTCCACGATCCGCGCCGGTGTTCTTGAACAGGGGACCGTCGATCTCTTGACCGAGATCGGTGTAGGCGAGCGGATGAAGCGGGAAGGCTTCGTCCATACCGGCATCGAACTGCGTTTCGACGGACAGGGACACCGTATCGACCTCAGCGATCTCACCGGCGGCAAGGCGATCACCGTCTACGCCCAGCACGAAGTCATCAAGGATCTGGTCAAGGCAAGGCTGGATACCGGCGGAGAGATCCTGTTCGGCGTCAGCGATGTCAGCCTGCACGGCATCGACGGCGACAGCCCGAAGATCCGGTTCACCCAGGACGGCGAGCAGCAGGAGATCGCCTGCGATTTCGTCGCCGGCTGTGACGGCTCGCAGAGCATGTGCCGCTCGAACATCCCTGAAGACAAGCGAAGCCAGTATTCCCGTATCTACCCGTTCGGCTGGTTCGGCATCCTGGTCGAAGCGCCCCCCTCCTCGGAAGAATTGATCTACGCCCACCACGAGCGCGGCTTTTCCCTGGTCAGCACCCGCTCCGCCGATGTCCAGCGGCTCTACTTCCAGTGCGATCCCAAGGACAGCGTCGATAACTGGTCCGACGACCGCATCTGGGCGGAGCTTCATGCCCGGCTCGACACGGCCGAGGGATCGCAGCTCAACGAAGGGCGCATCTTCCAGAAGGGCATCATCGGCATGCGAAGCTTCGTCTTCGAGCCGATGCAGTACGGCAGGCTGTTCCTGGCCGGAGACGCCGCCCATGTCGTGCCGCCGACCGGCGCCAAGGGGCTGAACCTCGCCGCAGGCGACGTCGTGGTGCTGAGCCGGGGACTGGCCGGCTTCTACCGGTCGGGCAGCCGCGATCGGCTCGACGCCTATTCGCACATCGCTTTGAAGCGGGTATGGCGGGCGGAGCATTTCTCCTGGTGGATGACGTCCATGCTCCACCGCTTCCCCGACCAGGACGCGTTTCAGAACAAGCTCCAGGTATCGGAGTTGAACAACGTCGTGAACTCACGGGCGGCGGCCACGATGCTTGCCGAGAACTACGTGGGCATGCCGATCGGGTGAGCCGAAAGCGGCTTTGATAAACAACGATAATAGCGATGGAGGAAACCGATGCCGCCGGAACGCAGTGTCGACGTTCAAGACTTTCTCAACGAGAATCCGTTTTCGCCTTACCAGTGGCTGACCTTCGCCCTGTGTTTCTTCATCGTCCTGCTCGACGGCTTCGACACGGCGGCCATCGGCTACATAGCGCCTTCGCTGATAACGGAATGGGGCGTGCAGCGCCCGGCGCTGGCGCCGGTGCTGAGCGCCGCCCTGTTCGGCCTGGCGTTCGGCGCCTTGTCCTCCGGCCCTCTGGCCGACCGTTTCGGCCGCAAGACGGTGCTGGTCGGCTCCGTCTTTGTAATGGGAGCCGCATGTCTGTCCTCCGCCTTCTCGGCTGAACTGGACCATCTCGTCGTCTGGCGCTTCGTCACCGGCCTTGGGTTGGGCGCCGCGATGCCCAACGCCGTCACCCTGATGAGCGAGTACTGTCCCGACAGCAGGCGCGCGATGCTGACCAACGCGATGTTCTGCGGCTTTCCGCTGGGCGCCGCATTCGGCGGTTTCCTGGCGGCCTGGATGATCCCGATCTGGGGCTGGCGCAGCGTGCTGATACTGGGTGGCGTCGCTCCGCTGATCCTGATGGTGCTGCTGATCGTGCTGCTCCCGGAATCGGTCCGCTACATGGTCGCAAAGAACGCCCCGGTCGAGCGTATCCGCGCCGTGCTTCGGCGCATCTCGGCATCCGCCGCGAACGCGACTGCCTTCGTCATGAGCGAGAAAGCGACGATGGCGCAGCCGGCGGGCAAGAGCGGCATCGGCGTCGTGCTCTCAAGCTCATACGCGGTCGGTTCGGTGATGCTGTGGATCACCTATTTCATGGGATTGGTGATCTTCTACGCGCTGATCAACTGGATGCCGATCCTGTTCCGCGATGCGGGCCTGGAGCAGCACAACGCGGCGCTCATTTCGGCCCTGTTCCCGCTGGGCGGCGTCGGGGCCATCCTGTTCGGCTGGTTGATGGACCGGTACAATGCCAACAAGATCATCGCCACTGGTTTCGTGCTGACGGCCTTCGCCATCTACGCCATCGGTCAGGTGGCAGGCAATCTTGGCTTGCTGGTGGTGGTCGTGTTCGTCGGCGGCACCTTGATGAACACCGCGCAGTCGTCGCTGCCGGCCCTCGCCGCCGGCTTCTACCCGACCAATGGGCGTGCGACCGGTGTCGCCTGGATGCTGGGCCTGGGACGCTTCGGCGGCATTGCCGGGTCGTTCCTGGTGGCCGAGCTTTCCCGCCGGCAAATGACCTTCAGCGAGATCTTCACGATCCTGGCGATACCGGGCCTGATCGCGGCGGCGGCCCTGATGATCAAGCAGTTCGCCCATCCGGAGCAGAAAGCATCGGGTGCCGCCGTCCGGCAGGAGTCGCTGGGACACTGACGGCAGGGGACAGTTCAGGCCGGTTCCAGTTCCTTCGGTTCCAACGTTTTCGGCATCGCTTCTTCGCCGGCACAGATGCAGTCCTTGCCGGATTGCTTGGCGGTATACATCCGGTGGTCGGCGATCTCGACAAGTTGAGTGGAGCTTTCCGGCGCTTCGGCGATGCATTCGGCGATGCCGATGCTGGCAGTCTGCGGGTTGCCGTCGGGCCGGATGCCCAACCCTTCGGAGCGAAGACGGCGGATGGCCGTCAGCGCTCCGGGGGTGTCGGTATCCGGCATGACGACCAGGAACTCCTCGCCGCCCCAGCGAATCACCAAATCGCCCTGGCGCAACCCGCTCAGCAGGGACTGGGCGGCATTGCGCAGGACGCGGTCGCCCTCGTCGTGGCCGAAGCGGTCGTTGACCTTCTTGAAGTCGTCCAGATCGACGAACACCAGGGAGAGCGGGCGCTTGTTGCGGCGGGCGTTGCCGAACTGGAGGTTCAGCATTTCCTCGCCGATCCGGCGGGCATAGGTGCCGGTCAGCTTGTCATGCGACGACTGGTTGACCAGAGCCATCAGGAAGTGGAGCTGGCTCATGGCGGCGAGCGTGGCGACCGACGACAGCAGGAGGAGCAGCCACATCGCCCCCAGGTAGGAATTGAACGGGAAAATGGCCGACCCGTAAACTCCGGCCAGGAGATGGGCCAGAACCAGCGGCGACGCGAACAGCACCCCTTCCAGCGCCGTGATGGGAAAGACACTGAGGCCGGCGCACATGACGAAGGGCAGGAAAGCGTAGCCCGCCGCGATCGCGGCGGCCGGGCTGTCCGGATCGAACTGGTTGACCATGGGATGCGATGCGACGAAGAACATCACCGGGACGGCGAGCAGCCATCCCAGCGCCTTCCAGGCATGCCAGATGCCTTCCCCGCCTCGATACCAGACCGCCAAGGCTCCGAAGGCGGCGCTGGCCACGATCCGGAGGGCTGCGAGATAGCCCCACTGCGGCCATGTGAAAAGGTACATGTCGATGACGATCCAGAGCGGCGTCAGGATCGAGAAGACACCGGCGACCAGTCGCGCACGGGAAACGATCAGCGCGGCGCGACGACGCTGGATCAGCGACGAATGCTGGAACGGCTGGATAAGGTCGTGGACTTGACTGAGCGACAAGTCACCGTCGATATTCGCCAACGTTCTGTCAGCCAGCCCCATCGCAATTTTTGAGATCCTGTCCTTCACGCCTTCTCCCGCAAGGCTTTTAAAATTCACAGGAGATTATAATAAAAATAATCCTACTTTGGTAGGGGTATCATTATTCGAAGAGTTTAGTTGGGTAGCTCAATCATCTATGGGTTCAACATCGACCTGGACGTTCAGCGTATGTCCCCAGCCGCCGAGAATTATCCCTCGGACCGGGCTCACATCATCGTAATCACGGCCCCAGGCCAGCGTTATGTAGTCGGCATCGACGGGCTTGTCGTTGGTCGGATCGAGGTCGATCCACCCGGCCTCGTCGCCGCACCAGACGGAAAACCAGGCATGCGACATATCAGCGCCCACCAGCCTGGGCCGTCCCAAAGGCGGATGAGTACGCAGGTAACCGCTGACATACCGTGCGGGCAGTCCTACGGAACGCAGGCAGCCGACCCCGAGATGGGCGAAATCCTGACAGACGCCGCGCCGATGGGCCAGCACCTCGGCCAGCGGGGTCGCCACCGTCGTCGCGGTCGAGTCGAAGGTGAAGTCGGTATAGATGCGGCGCATCAGGTCCAGCGCCGCGTCCGCCGCCGGCCTTCCTTCCTTGAAGGAGGGGGCCGCGTATTCGGCCAATGCGGGCGATGCGCGGACCATCACGCTGTCGAACAGGAACTGGCTGGCGTCTATCGCGTCCGGCGTCTCCGGATCCGCGGCCAGCTTGCACACGGTCTCCCATGAAG
>NZ_JCACHA010001196.1:0-4768 GCF_059503625.1 Skermanella sp. | reverse complement strand
GCCGACGGCGATACGATGCCCTGGCAGTCGGATTTCGTGGCGCTGGCGCTCGGCACCATGGCCCAGCGCGGCTATGCGCAGGCCGAGAAGATGGTCGATTGGATGGACAACTTCACGTCCGGCCGGTTCATCCACGGTGACGACGGCTTCGATCCGCGCTTCGGCTCCTCATATCTGGTGAAGGTCCATGGCAACGGCTTCGGCCCCGCCTACGACACCTGGGCCGAGCTGTTCAAGGCCAGCTTCGGCACCAGTCCCGGCAACCCGCCGGAACGGATCGATGGCTGGCCCAGTTCGCCCTTCGCCTATGCCGCCAACGCGCGGGCGACCGTCGCCCAGATCTTCACCGTGAACCATTCGCCGGATGCGATGGAAGCCTTCGGCTATCTGAGCAATGCGATGGTCAAGGCGCAGGGCGCCCAAGGCTTCTATTCCGATCCGACCTGGAACATCTCGCCCCGGCTGCCGGACGGCGAGACCCTCGACCTCGATCAGGTCCGCATCACCCACGGCGCCGACGACCAGTTCCTGTCCGGCACCAACGGCAACGAACTGCTCCATGGTGCCGGCGGCGACGACCAGATCAGCGGCGCCGGCGGCATCGACGTCCTGTTCGGCGATATCGGCGACGACGATCTGTCCGGCGGTGCGGGCAACGACTATCTCTACGGCGGCGGCGGCAACGACACGCTGAACGGCGGTTCCGGCGACGACTACCTGAAGGGCAACGGCGGCAACGACCGCTTCGTGTTCGACGGCGACGCCGGCGGCCGGGACACGATCTCGGAGTTCCGCAAGCACGGGACCGACACGATCGAGATCGGGGACGGTCTGGCGACCTCCGCAGCCCAGATCATCGGCTCCGCCAGCGCCGACGCTTCGGGCGACGCGGTCCTGCACATCGGATCGGGGCTGACCGTCACCCTGCTGGGCCTCGGCACCGGCGATCTTAAGGCCGATATGTTCCACTTCGCCTGAACGCCCACAGGTCGCAGGGGATCGTAGGCCGGGGAAAGCGAAGCGGCACCCGGCCTACGAAGTCACGAAGCATTGTTCCCGCTTGCGGAATCAGCTCGAACCCGCCCTTTCCACTCGCCGCCCCGGCCCGCCCGGTGGCGGCGCGCGGAGTCCAGCGTCGCTCCCAGGTAGAACGCCGCCACCAGCGGCAGGGCCGGCGCCCAGAGCGGCGAACGTCCGTGGTACTTCAGAGCAGGCAGGTACGATGCGGCCATAAGCGCCCAGGCGCCAGCCGCCATCCAGCGCGCGGGACCCGCCGCCGCCACGGTGACCACAGGCGGGACGATGAACACCAGCGTCATCGCCAGCGCCACCCCGGCCAGCAGCAGCGGCGAGTGGCGAAGCTGCGTATAGGCGCTCCGCGCGATCATCCGCCAGACATTCCCGGCTCCCCCATACCCGCGCAGGGACCGCGCCTCTTCCGCCAGTTCCAGGCGGATGCGGTGGCCGCCCGCCTTGATCGCGGCGGCCAGCGCGCAGTCGTCGATCGACTCGCCCCGAATCGCCGCAAGCCCACCGATCCTGTCAACCGCATTCCGCCGCACCAGCATGACGCCGCCGGCCGCCGCCGCGACGGCGCGGCCCGGATCGTTGACCCAGCGGAAGGGATAGAGCATCCGGAAGAAATACACGAAGGCCGGCATCGTCGCCCGCTCCGCCACGGTTTCGCAATGAAGCCGCACCATCAGCGAGTTCAGGTCCAGCCGCTCCGCCTCCGACCGCGCCGCCAGTTGCCGCAATCCGCCCGGCGGATGGTCGATATCGGCGTCGGTGAACAGGACATAGGCCGCATCGGGAGCGGTTTCCGCCGCCGCCTCCAGTCCCGTCCGCATCGCCCAGACCTTGCCGGCCCATCCCGGCGGCAGGGCAGGAGCGCGGCACACGGTCAACCCGCCGGGCCGGCGCGATCCGGCGGCAGCCGCCCGTGCCGCCGCCGCCGTCCCGTCGTCGCTGTGGTCGTCCACCAGCACGACATGCAGCGGCGCCGGATAGTCCTGGTCCAGCAGCGACGCCACCGCCCTGCCGACCACGGCCGCCTCGTTGCGGGCGGGAACGACGGCGACCACCGGCGGCAGCGCCGCCGGTTCGACGACCGCCTCCGGAAGACCGAAACGCCAGTAGCCGCCTCTCCCCAGCAGCAGGTAGAGCCATATGGCGAGAGCAAGGGCGGCGACCGGCAAGTACATCTTCAGGTTCTCCTCATGCCCGAGATATATCAACTTTCACAAAGGAGGAAGCAGGAAGGCGGAAGTCCGCCGGGCCGGAGAAAGGCGAACAGGTTCCTGAATACGGTATACCAGATATCCTGTTCTGAGCGCTTGTCATACGACAGTGGCCCTGTCATATTTGCTGCAACGCACAATCACCTTGCAGGAGATGAAGATATGTTCGGTGCCCACGCTTTTGAAATGCTCGCCCTTGTCGTCGCCGTCGGCGGTCTTGTCGCCGTCATCGCGGAAATCATCATCAAGGATCCGTCGGCTCTGGCCGACATCGTCACCGACAGCCGCGCCATGGCGCAGCCGGCACAGCGCGCCCGCGCCGCGTCCACCGTCAGCAACGGCAACTTCCGCAAAGCGGCCTGACCTCGTTTTCTTTTCGGCAAGACTGTTCGCTACTGCATCAAAGGTCAGCAACACTGCATTGTTTCAAAAACTGGCTTTTACTTCACAAGTATTACCGCAGCGCAATATTTTCTTGCCTAAAGACTTATTAAAAAATTCCTGTTGATTTGTATAGACCATGCCGCATACCATATACCAGCGCTAAGACGATCCGACCGGTCGAGTCCTCAAAGATAACAATGTCGCCGGACCTCTCCATGAGCCGTGTGGAACAGGATGCCGGCTACACAGGGAGGAGTCCGATATGGCTGTGCTGGAGAGTGTCTCCCGCCTGAAGGCGGCTGCCGCGATTACATGTCTTTCCTTGAGTGCGATTTCCATCACGACGCTGACTTCCACCCAGGCCCTGGCGTGGGAGCCGACCAAGTCGGTCGAATTCATCGTTCCGGCAGGCACCGGCGGCGGCGCCGACCAGATGGCGCGGATGATCCAGGGGATCATTCAGAAGAACAACCTGATGAAGCAGCCGGTCGTCGTCATCAACAAGTCGGGCGGGGCCGGCGCCGAGGGTTTCCTGGACGTTGCCGGCTCCAACCGGAACCCCCACAAGATCATCATCACCCTGTCCAACCTGTTCACCACGCCGCTCGCGACCGGCGTGCCGTTCTCGTGGAAGGACATGACGCCGGTCGCCATGCTGGCGCTCGACAACTTCATCCTCTGGGTCAACGCCGAGCAGCCGTACAAGACGCCCAAGGATCTGGTGGACGCCGCCAAATCAGGCGGCGCCAACAGTTCCAAGATGGGCGGCACGGGGTCCAAGCAAGAAGACCAGATCATCACCGCCGCGATCGAGCAGGCGACGGGAACGACATTCACCTACATCCCCTACAAGGGCGGCGGCGACGTCGCGGCCCAGCTGGTCGGCAACCACATCACCGCCAGCGTCAACAATCCGATCGAAGCGGTCGCCCAGTGGCGGGCCGGGGCGCTGCGTCCGCTCTGCGTGTTCGACTCCCGGCGGATCGACCTGAAGGAGCCGATCGCCAACAACATGTCGTGGAACGACGTGCCGACCTGCAAGGAAAGCGGGCTGGATGTCGAGTACACCATGCTGCGCGGCATCTTCACCTCTCCCGGCGTCACCGCCGACCAGATCAAATACTACGTCGAACTCTTCCAGAAAGTGCGCGAGACGCCGGACTGGAAAGACTTCATGGCGAAGGGCGCGTTCAACACGACCTTCATGACCGGCGACGAGTACAAGGCCTGGCTCGCCAAGGCGGAAACGACCCACAAGGGCCTGATGGAGAAAGCCGGCTTCCTCGCGAAGTAACGGCCAATAACGACGCGGGTCCGGACGGCGGCGCCACCCGTCCGTCCGGGATCCGGTCTCCAGAGGGAGGGACGGATGAAACAGCGCAAAAGTGACGAGGACGCCGTCACCACTCACCACACGATGGAAATCGTCGTAGCCTTGATGTTCGCGGCCCTGGCCGTCGTCGTCATGATCGACAGCAACAGGGTCGGCAACGGCTGGGCCAGCGACGGGCCGGAAGCGGGATACTTCCCGTTCCACGTCGGCCTGATCATGTTCATCTCGAGCGCCGCGATCCTGATCGCCAACCTCGCATCCCGCACGCCGAACCGCAGCACCTTCGTGGAACGCGGACAGTTCGTGCTGGTCATGAAGGTCCTGATACCGACGATAGTCTTCGTCGGACTGATCTGGCTGATCGGGATTTACTTCGCGGCTGCAATATTCATCGCTTTCTTCATGTATTGGTTGGGCAAATACCCCATCCAGAAGATCCTGCCGGTCGCCATCCTGATCCCGCTGGCTCTCTTCGTGATGTTTGAAATCTGGTTCCTGGTCCCCCTGCCCAAGGGTCCGGTCGAAGCCATGCTCGGCTACTGACGCAGCACACCCTGCATATCTCGGAGCAGCGCCTTGGAATCCTTGATGAACCTGATGCATGGCTTCGGCGTGCTCGCCGATCCCATGAATATCGTCTACATGTTCGTCGGCATCACGCTGGGCGTGCTGATCGGCGTCCTTCCCGGCCTCGGCGGCGCCAACGGCGTCGCGATCCTGCTGCCGCTGACCTTCAGCATGTCGCCGACCTCGGCCATCATCATGCTGTCCTGCATCTACTGGGGCGCCCTGTTCGGCGGGGCCATCACCT
>NZ_JCACHA010001195.1:0-4769 GCF_059503625.1 Skermanella sp. | reverse complement strand
AGCCGAGATCCAGGACCTTGGCGAACTGGTCGAGAGCGAGCAGGAAAACGTCGGCGACTACAATGCGCTGGCACAGCTCAACAAGGCCTTCCACGCCGCCCTCTACCGCGCCGGCCATAACAGATATCTCCTCAAGGCGCTGCTGTCGCTCAACGACGCGATGATCCTGCTCGGCGGCACGACGCTGGCGGTGCCCGACCGCTTCCCCGCCGCCCATGCCGAGCATCAGGATATCGTCAAGGCGATCGCCGAACGCGACCCCGACCGCGCCGAAGCCGCCGCCCGGACCCATATCCGCAACGCCCAGCGCGCCCGGCTGAAACTGCTGCGCGCCAGGCTCGTCACCGACCTTACGGAGATCCCCGCTCCCGCCGAATACTGATTCCGCCTCGGCCGCACTACTGAAACGGCTTGACGTATACAGCTGTATACGTCAGCATCCGCCGCATAAAACCAAGGTTTTCTGCGAAGCGGGGGAGGGTGCGTGCTGAGATGATCGATGCGAAACGTCGATACGACGTCCTGGTGATAGGCGGCGGCAATGCGGCGCTATGCGCCGCGATCAGCGCCCGGCGCTCCGGTGCGTCGGTGCTGGTGCTGGAAGGGGCGCCCAAGTTCTACCGGGGCGGCAACACGCGCCACACCCGCAACATGCGCTGCGCCCACGACGCCGCGACCGAAATCCTCACCGGTCCCTACACCGAGGACGAGTTCTGGAACGATCTGCTCCTCGTCACCAAGGGCCGCACCGACGAGGATCTGGCCCGGTTCATGATCCATGAATCGAAGGAAATGCTGACCTGGATCACCGAGCAGGGCGTCCGTTTCCAGCCCTCTCTCGGCGGCACCCTCAGCCTCGGCCGGACCAATTCGTTCTTCCTCGGCGGCGGCCGGTCGATGCTGAACGCACTTTATCTCACGGCGGAAAAGCTGGGTGTCGAAGTCGCCTACGACGCCGAAGTCGTCGGTCTGAATATCGACGGCGGCATGTTCGTGTCGGCCGTCGTCCAGCACGAAGGCGCGAAGCACGAAGTCCGCGCCGCCACCCTCGTGGCGGCATCCGGCGGCTTCGAAGCCAATATCGAGTGGCTCAAGGCATCGTGGGGCGACGTCGCCGACAACTTCCTGATCCGGGGAACGCCGTACAATCGCGGGACCGTGCTGCGCATGCTGCTCGACAGCGGCGTCGAATCCGTCGGCGACCCGACCCAGTGCCACGCCGTCGCCATCGATGCCCGCGCGCCCAAATTCGACGGCGGCATCATCACGCGTCTCGACTGCGTCGTCTTCGGGATCGTCGTCAACAAGCACGCCCAGCGCTTCTACGACGAGGGCGAGGACATCTGGCCGAAGCGCTACGCGATCTGGGGACGCCTAGTCGCGGCGCAGCCCGATCAGATCGCCTATATCGTGTTCGACGCCAAGTCGCTCGACCTGTTCATGCCGTCGCTGTTCCCGCCGATCCGGGCGAACAGCATCCGTGAACTCGGCGGCAAGCTCGGCCTCGACCCGGAAGCTCTGGACGCCACCGTCACCGGCTTCAACGGCGCGGTCCGCCCAGGATCCTTCGACACCACCACTCTGGACGACTGCCGTACCGAAGGCCTGTCGCCCCCCAAGACCCATTGGGCGCGGGCGCTCGACACGGCGCCGTTCTACGCCTACCCGGTCCGTCCGGGCATCACCTTCACCTATCTCGGCACCCGCGTCGACAAGCGCGCCTGCATCCTGATGGAGGGCGGCACGCCCTCCGCCAACATGTTCGCCGCGGGCGAGATCATGGCCGGCAACGTCCTGGGTCAGGGCTACGCCGCCGGCATCGGAATGACCATCGGCAGCGTTTTCGGCCGGGTCGCGGGACGGGAGGCCGCCGCACATGCACGCAACTGACACGACCGCAGATGAAGTATTGCCGACCACGGCGCTCCAGGAAGCCGGCCGCCTGATGACGGTCTGCAACTCGTGCCGCTACTGCGAGGGCCTGTGCGCCGTTTTTCCCGCGATGGAGATGCGCCGGACCTTCACCTCCGGCGACCTGAACTATCTGGCGAACCTGTGCCACAACTGTAGCGCCTGCTACTACGACTGCCAGTTCTCCCCGCCGCACGAGTTCGACGTCAACGTCCCGCGCGTGCTGGCGGAAGTCCGGAACGAGTCCTATCAGGCCTACGCGTGGCCGCCGGCCTTCGCCGGTGCGTTCGAGCGCAACGGGCTGACGATCAGCATCGTCACCGCTCTCAGCGTCGCGGCCTTCATCCTGGGCTTCGTCGCCTTCCGCGACCCCTCCGTCCTGTTCGCCACCCACATGGGGCCGGGCGCCTTCTACCGCCTGATGCCGCACAACGGGATGGCCCTGCTGTTCGGTGCGGCATTCCTCTACGCCCTCGTGGCGATGGGCATGGGCCTGAGGATGTTCTGGCGCGACATCAAGGAACCGCCGGAAACCCTGCGCGAGCCGCCGTCGCTGTGGCAGGCGATGAAGGATGCCGGCAGCCTGCGCTACCTGGATGGCGGCGGCGTCGGCTGCATGAACGAGGACGAACGTCCGACCGACAACCGCAGGCTCTACCATCACCTGACGTTCTACGGCTTCATGCTCTGCTTCGCCGCGACGTCGGTAGCGACTTTCTATCACTACATCGTCGGCCGCGAGGCGCCGTATTTCTGGTACGACTTGCCGGTCATCCTGGGCACATTGGGCGGCATCGGCCTGCTGATCGGCCCGGTCGGACTGCTGATCGCCAAGCGCAAGCGCGACAGCGTAGTCCAGGACGAGGTGCGGCTCGGCATGGACGTGGCCTTCATCGCCATGCTGTTCCTGACCAGCCTGACCGGCCTGCTCCTGCTTTTCCTGCGGGAAACCCCCGCGATGGGAATGCTGCTGGCCGTCCACCTCGGCGTCGTCTTCAGCCTGTTCATCACGATGCCCTACAGCAAGATGGTCCACGGCCTCTACCGGTTCACGGCCCTGGTCCGCTACGCCAAGGAACGCCGGACCCTGGCGGAATCCCACGCCACCGCCGGCTGACGGCACACGCCGAAACCCCTAAGAAACAACCGATCCCGGGAGGATACCATGTTCAAGATCGACCGCCGCCGCCTCTTCATCGGCGCAACCCTGATGGCGGCCGCGACCCTGCTGCAGTTCAACCCCGCTTCCGCCGAGCTGAAGGGCCTGGAGATCATGGCCCCCGCGGCACCCGGCGGCGGCTGGGACCTGACCGCGCGGGCCGTCCAGGCGGCCCTGAAGGATTCCGGCGCCGCGACCTCGACCCATGTCGTCAACATCGCCGGAGCCGGCGGCACCATCGGCCTCGCCCAGTTCGTCTCCTCCAAGAAGGGCAAGGGCAACGCGCTGATGGTCACCGGCATGATCATGCAGGGCGCCATCCTGACCAACAAGTCGCCGATGACGCTGCAATCCGTGACTCCGATCGCGCGCCTCGTCGGCGAGTATGAAATGCTGGCGGTGACCACGGATTCGCCGATCAAGACGCTGGCAGACCTGATCGAGAAGCTGAAAGCCGACCCGCGCTCCGTCTCCTGGGCCGGCGGTTCGGTCGGCGGCACCGACCAGATCCTCGCCGGCCTGATCGGCCAGAAAGTCGGGATCGACCCGAAGCAGATCAACTACATCGCCCATTCCGGCGGCGGCGAGGCGATGCAGTCGCTGCTCGGCGGCCACACGACCGTCGGCGTCAACGGCTACGCCGAACTGGCGCCCCAGGTGGCAGCCGGCAAACTCCGGGCACTCGCCATCTCCTCCGACGAACGCCTTCCCGGCATCGACGTGCCGACCCTGAAGGAGCAAGGCGTCGATATCAGCCTCGCCAACTGGCGCGGCATCGTCGCCGCTCCCGACATCAAGGAATCCGATCGCAAGGCCCTCTCCGCCGCCATCGCCCAGATGGTCGAAAGCCCCGCCTGGAAGAAGACCATCGCGACCCAGGAATGGACCGATATGTACCAGCCGGCCGAGGAATTCGGCGCGTTCCTGAAGAAGGACAAGGAGCAGGTCGAAGGCGTGCTCAGGGACATCGGTCTGGTGCAGTAGGATCGACGGCTACGAAATGATCGCGGACCGGCTTTCGCTTTCCAGCGCATGCCGGTCCGCGACGAACCGCTCCTTATGCTGCCCGTTCTATGGGATAGTCGCGTACGAGGATTTCGGCAGGAATTTGCAGTCCCTCGGAAAGGCGACGGATCATCGGCAGGGTCAAGGCACGCTTCCGGTTCAGAATCTCAGCCACCCGTGCCCTGCTGCCGATGAAAGGCTCCAGGTCGCGCCGGCTGAGGCCGCGCTGCTCCATCATGAATTCGATGGCCGAAACAGGATCACTCGGCGGGATGGCGTGATGCGCCTCTTCGTAGGCATCCACCAGCGTCAGCAAAATCTCCAGCCGCACGCCTTCAGCCGTGTCAGGATCTGCGCCCCATAGATGGTCGATCTGCTCCAAAGCCGCGGCGTGGTCCTCGTCGGATCGGATTGGGAGAATGTCCATGGCTATACGGTCCTCACGTCGATCTTGTCATATTCGCTATGTGTGCCGACCCACTTCACGTAGATGGTTCGGTAAACACAATCTACGCCGGCTACGAGCCTGTACTTGTTGCCACCGATATTGAAGACGATGCGATCACCCACGAACGAAACCGAGCGAAACTGGGCCTTGAGCATCGCCGTATCGGACCAGCCGGCGCGGCGTACGATGTTATACCAAGAGCCGGAGAGACTGACCTGTGAGAATGCCTCGCCTCGTAGGTCGGTC
>NZ_JCACHA010001194.1:0-4776 GCF_059503625.1 Skermanella sp. | reverse complement strand
CGTCAGTGTTCAGGCATGTTCCAATAATCGAACAGTGGAGACTCTCACCAAGATCCCAGATGCGACGGCGGCGAGTAGGGTAAGTGGTCATTTGGGATGAAAAGTTAAAAGCCATCGGTAGAGATCCCAACAACGTTACGCTCCATGCTTTTGATGCTACAAAAACTTTATTCTTACTTCAGGTATCTCAGGTTTTACTTCACTTATCTCAGCGCATTTATACTTCATTTTATTGTGTGGCATGTTGAATGCAGTTATGAGTGACTAGGCAAAATAACGCAGCGGATTACTGGACCTTTCACATACCAATCTAAATAATTTTTTTTGTTTTTATCAATTCTTTGAGTGCTGCCATAGTAGTAGCAGGCATGTGCATTATTATCAGGCGATGATATAGGCAGCACCGCAGCCAGATTTACGGCAAACCAGACTTCACCGATCTGGATCTCAAGACCTTTGATACCATTATAGCGATGTTCAACAGGTTGACAGTCCTTCATCGAACAGCATGAGCTACCATCTTCGGCTTTTAATACTGTATACCAGTCGTGGCCTGTGACATTTGATACGGCAGCAATAAAGGTAACTGTAGTTGCCATGGCAACGTTTCTAACACGAGGCAAGGTAACCTCCTGTCATTTATATCAGATAATCACTGTACGACTCTTTCAAAACGGATAGAACGCTCTTTGGTACATTAGACATTGAATTTCATGTGATTATCGATAACTTATATCATACTCTAATCGAGTAATTTTCCGTTGTCTCGTATGACTACGTTCAATTAGCGTTCTAACGCAATGATTGAAAAAATTTGTGATAGAATCTGAAGATTGTGCAATATCCATAAAGTATCGTTATTGGGTCGGCTAAAGGGGATATGACGATGTCCGAACTATGATGCTCAAAAGCATACAGACACGTTTGGCATACTCGGCCCAGTTCTCAACCTTGTAGCGCGCCCGCGGGATGTAGCGGCGGCGGGGTTCTTTCGCCTTGTAGGGCATGCAGGAATCGGAGGCAGCGGATAGGCTGCTCCTTTATCCGACTCCCTACCGCAACGGCAACGCCGTAGGCAATTTCGCACCAACGTCGCAGGCGGCCGCCTTGAGCGGCCGAAACGGCCGACCGATGTGGGTGCGGATCAACCGCGACGACATTTTCAGGTAATGGCCTTTCCATAAAAATTTGCGCGCTGAGATGCCGTGACGTGCTGGCGCGTCGTTGCTGGTTCACCATGATGTTTGTCGGTGAACGGGAAGTGCCAGTACTCTCGCCCCCTGATGGGAGGAGAGCGCATGGATCCCTTGGACCGCCTTATTGGGCTCGCCCGGCACGCCTCTCCAGTGGATCTCTTCGCCTGGAGCGGAAGATTACGGTCATTCTCCGAGCGCGGCGAGCAGTCCGGCTATCACATCAGGCGGAACAGCACGCCTGAGAGCGACTGAGCCAAGCCAAGGCCGCCTCACAGCGGGCCCGGGAAGATGGCGAGGGCCATCTAACGGGGGTGCGCATCATGGAAGAAGACACTCCCGGTAGCGCCCGTTCCATAAGGTTAGTTCAAGATCACGCTTCCTGGTTCGGCCGATAGCCTTGCAGACTCTATACAACCTCCCGCCAAGAAGGGAGATTCTGCGTCCGAACAGCAATTTTTTTGGAAATCGTTCTGGAAACCCACAGAGGACTCCACGTAACCCATGATTCTCCTTAATGTGACATGGGCGTTCAGCGATCATACCGGGCCAGGTTCCAGGCACGAAAAAGCCCGCTAAGCTTTTGACTTAGCAGGCTTTTTCGATGGTAGCGGAGGAGGGATTTGAACCCCCGACACAAGGATTATGATTCCTCTGCTCTGACCAACTGAGCTACTCCGCCGCAGGCCCGGTTTGTCGCCGGGAGGCCGGTGATATAGTTCGGCGGGGCGGGGGCTGTCAAGCGCTTCTCGACGATTTACGGCGGTCTGTTTTCGAAGCCGAACGAACGGAAGCGAAAAGGAATACTTTCTTAACGATGAGTGCCTAAGCTGTGTTGCCGCAAGGCCGGATCTTTGACAATCGAATCATGAAAAACAGGCACTTGATGCCGGCCGTCACGACAAATGATGACATTTGCGTACGGCTGGGGGGATGTCATCACCCCTCCTCAGGCCGCCGCCAGCCGGCTTTCCGCCGAAGCGATCCAGCCGCCGCCCAGGACCCGGTCGCCCTGGTAGAAGACGCAGGCCTGACCGGGGGCCACGCCGAACTGTGGTTCGTCCAGGATCACCTCTGCGCCTCCGTCCGCCGCCGGGAACGCCGTGGCCGCCGCCGCAGGCTGGGCGGAGCGGAGCTTGACGTGGACCTTGGTGCCGGCAGGGTCGGGGGCGTCGCCGGTCCCCAGCCAGTTGACCTCGCGCACCACCACGCGATCGCGGGCGAGGGAGGATCTGGGGCCGACCACGACGCGGTGGCGGGCGGGGTCCAGGCGGACGACGTAGAGGGGGTCTCCCTGGTCGCCCTTCTGGCCGCCGATGCCCAGGCCCTTCCGCTGGCCGATCGTGTAATGGATGATGCCGTCGTGACGGCCCATGACGCGGCCGTCCACATGGACGATATCGCCCGGCTCGATGGCGCCGGGGCGGAGCTTTTCCACCACCTCGGCATACTTCCCGGTCGGGACGAAGCAGATGTCCTGGCTGTCCGGCTTGTCCGCCACGACCAGACCGAAACGCTCGGCATGGACGCGGACTTCGGGCTTGTGCATGCCGCCCAGCGGAAACCTCAGGAAGTCCAGCTGCTCGCGCGTCGTGGCGAACAGGAAATAGCTCTGGTCGCGGGCGGGGTCGATGGCGCGGTGCAGTTCGGCGCCGTCGTGTCCCATCACCCGCTGCACATAATGGCCGGTCGCCAGCGCCTCGGCGCCCAGGTCGCGTGCGGTGTCCAGCAGGTCGCGGAACTTGACCCGCTGGTTGCAGCGGACGCAGGGGATCGGGGTCTCGCCCCGCAGGTAGCTGTCGGCGAAGTCGTCCATCACGCTCTGCGAGAACCGGTTCTCGTAGTCCAGCACGTAATGGGGAATGCCGATCCGGTCCGCCACCTGCCGGGCGTCGTAGATGTCCTGGCCGGCGCAGCAGGCGCCCTTCCTGCCGATCGCCATGCCATGGTCGTAAAGCTGAAGGGTGATCCCGACGACGTCGTACCCTTCCTCCTTGAGGAGCGCCGCCGTGACGGACGAGTCCACGCCGCCGGACATGGCGACGACGACGCGCGTGTCGGCGGGCCGCTTGGCGATGCCAAGCGAGTTGAGGGCGGTATCGGACGCGGGGTGCAGGATCGGGTTCATGGGGCGCAATATAAGCGATGGCGGGTCCGGCGCAACTGCTCCACGGCAAGGTTGTCATGCCTCTCCCCAGCCCGCTATCACGTGGACTATGGTGCTACGCTCATATGTAGAAGCGATAGAAGTACACGGACTCGAAGGGATATGAATGTGCGACCTGGATAGTGGGAAAATTCCTCAATGGATCGCCATAGTAATCCTACGGGCACCTCCCTATTCCCCATGGGAAGCATTCATCAAAAATGATTGCATCATGGATGAATTTTGCCGCTCGAATTGTTCATTGTCAGAACATGTTGTTGGGTGACGACGAATTCAGAGGGAATTCGTGAAAATTTTCTATAAATTCTCCTCCACTACTAACGGATCTTTCGCTTCATGGCCAGTATGGATGCAGTAAACCGTTCGGCACGACAGCATCCCGATAGCGCTCGTCCGGCGGCCGATCCCATGACGGCTGATGCTTTCACGGTCGATCTCAAGACGGCCGATCCGAAGGTCTCGGGCGAGCGGGTGCCGCTGTGCGTCGATATGGACGGCACCCTGCTCAACACCGACAGCCTGATCGAATGCTTCTTCGCCGTCATCAAGGACTGGCGGGTGATGTTCGCCCTGTTCGGGTGGCTGTTGAAGGGCAAGGCGCATCTCAAGCAGCAACTGGCGCTGCATGCCCGGCTCGATCCGGCGCTGCTGCCCTACAACAGCGGCCTGATCACCTGGCTCCACGAACAGAAGAGGCTTGGCCGGCGGCTCATCCTGGCGACCGCCGCCGACCATGTGATCGCGGACGCGGTGGCGAAGCATATCGGCCTGTTCGACGAGGTCATCGCGTCGGATGGATTGAACAACCTGCGCGGCTCGGCCAAGGCGGAAGCGATTTCCCAGCACCTCGGCGGTCAGCCCTACGCCTATGCCGGCAACGACTTCTCCGACCTGGAGATCTGGCGGCATGCCGACTCCGCGGTGCTGGTCAATGCGCCCAAGAGCGTCTGCAAGGCGGCGGCGGAAGTCACCCGGATCGAGACGAGGGTAGACGACCGCATTCCCTGGACCCGCGCCCTGGTCAAGGCCCTGCGGCCCCATCAATGGGTCAAGAACGTTCTGGTCTTCGTGCCGATCGTCACTGCCAGCGCGCTGTTCGACTTCGCGGCCTGGGGCGACGCGCTGCTGATGTTCTTCGCCTTCTGCTGCACGGCGTCGGCCATCTATGTCGTCAACGACCTGACCGATCTGGCCGCCGACCGCCAGCATCAACGGAAGCGCCACCGGCCTTTCGCAAGCGGCGCGCTGCCGCTCTATCACGGCCCCATCGTCGTGCCGGGGCTGCTGCTGGCGGGGGGAGTCCTGGCGGCATCAGCGGGAGCCTTCCATGTCGTTGTGCTCTACGCCGTCTGTTCGGTGCTCTACTCCTTCAAGCTGAAAAGCCTGCCGCTGGTCGACGTCTTCATGCTGGCGTCC
>NZ_JCACHA010001193.1:0-4789 GCF_059503625.1 Skermanella sp. | reverse complement strand
TTTCTACCTACCTTTAGGTATCATCACACCAGCTTTTCACCGACAAATCGTACTCACCAGCTGGGTTCCACGACGTCGTACTCGTAAGAGAAGTAGTCTGTCGCAGGGTTGGTATTGGGCCAGGTAGCTCATCAGCTCAGCCGTCTCACGAGCTTTCAGACCAACTTTTCGGGAAGCAATACGACCGTTCGGAGCCTTGTACGACACGCGACGTGTGTAACCGCTTTTCATGGCGTAAGAGATGATTGCCATCAGGTCGCTTTGGTCCGTGATCTCCTTGATCTGTACTGGACGGGGAATGGCTGGGGACTTCGGGAACATGGCGTGTAGAATGCGTTTCAACTCGGCTTTCGGTACCCCCCAGATGAGTCCATACAGGTGGAGCTGCCAATGAGTCGGGATGCGTTTCTCGCGCTTCGTCTCGTCGTGGTTCATGCTGGCGTCGATACCGAGCAGGACCTGAGCATTTTGCGGTAACTGACGACCGAAACGCCGGCACAGGCTTTCCTTGGCCTTGGCCAGGGACAAGGTTGACAGGCTGCCAGGTTCCTGAGCCATGTTGGCTGGTATGATGCTGACAGCGTACAGCGGCGTGTCTGATAGATCTTCGATCAGTTGCATGACCGCGGCGATGAACCAGCGGCGGAACTGGCGGCCACAGACGGGACAGTGAGCACGCCAGCATGGTTGGTCGATGAGACACCCTAACAGGGCATTCGCTGCTTCTTCTTCACCTGCTGCTTTGAGTGTGCGGACTAAGCGGGTGAGTTCCCCCTCGGCCTGCTCTTGTGTTTCGAAACGGCGGTGATGAAGTGCAGCGTCGTGCTCGGGGCAGGGGGTGTAGCCGATGAAGTGTGGTCTATGCTTCATTACGGCCGTCCTCCCTCGTTCCAGCCGGATCGGTCGGCACGGCTTGCTGTTCGATTTCGGGAGTGGTTGACGCTGGCGGGGCGCTCTGAACCGCCTCGGGCGTGGATGGGGAAAGGGGCTTGCTGGAAGTGCAGCCTTCAGGAGAGCTGCAGGGGTGGTAATGAGCGAGCATGATTTCGATGAGCTCGTCCATGCGGTCGTAGAAGCTCCTGAATTGTTGAGCTTCCTCTCGCGATTTTGTGTGACCGGGAGTCATGAGCGGTCCCCCATCGGGCGGTAAGTGCCCAGATGGCGCATCCAATTCTCCAAGTCTGACCGGCGGATCCGCGTCAGCCGACCGACTTTGACCGCGACGAGTTCGCCACTGCCGATGTGCTTGTAAATCGTTGTCCGGCCGACACGAGCCTCGCGGGCGGTGTCGAGGATGGTCAATAGCTCTTCCGAAAAATTCTGTCTCATTAATTTCGTTGACACGCTCCTACTCCTTTGGACGGCCCTGTACGGGGCTGGTTGAAGGGGAGCTCATTAATTAGCAGGCGTTCGTCGGCGGCTTGGTATTGATCTTTCGCTGGGTTGAGGCGAGCCGGTATCTCCATACCTATTTTACGATAATTTTATCTCCCTTCGCTTCCTTGCACTTTTTCGGATTTTTACGTGATTTCGGATAAAGTACGTTGTTAATAACGCTGTCCAATCTTCTATTCTTCCAGTATGAGGGAAGAACAGGTCGGAAAACTGCTTCAGAAAGCTCTTTGAATATCCCGGAGGCTCCGTCGCCAGACCCGGTATTGCTCAAGGTTGCACGTTTTCCAGAGAACTTTTCGTATACGTCGCGCAACAAGGCGATGACTTGCCGCATTGGATAGTTGCGGGTGCGGTCGGATTTTCTAAGTTCAAGCTCTTTGAGAATGACGGTTGCACGCTGTCGCATGATTTTCAAGTTCGTGAGGTGATCTTCTAAAGCATCAGCAGGATTGGTGAGAATCTTTCCAGGTTCATCAATTTTACCGTGGAACAACAGAGATTGCCATCCAGATGCGCTAGGATATCCCGTTACCATCCATGAACTTTGTCCTTTGGCATCTAACATGTTTATGTCAGCGGTCATCGTATTATTTTCAGTGCTGGGTTTTTTGACGGCCAATTCTTGGTCTAAAGCTGCATTTATGTTAAAAATATCTCGATTAGACGTCGCGAACTCTCCGGCTGACAGTAGTGATTTGTCTAAATATAAGATAAACCGCTTGGCTTTCTTATATTCTTTGGAAGGGTTGAGGTTTTGCTCGCGGTTGTGTAAATAAATATATAGCATTACAGTAAATTTAACAACCTGAAAGAAACTTTGGACTTCAGCTGAATCTTGAATGCCCGCTATTCTTGCAAGTTTGAGTGCGCCGCTGTCGGAATAAAGCCGGTTTATGTCCAATTCGTTTATTTCTATAATCTCTATCTTCTTTTTTGCCATGATGTGCCTCCTGATAGATGGCGTGCTTCATTGAACATTCTTCCATAGGGGTGCTTTACTGTCCCTTGGGCTTCTGCGTTGCTCAATACTGTTCAGGTTGAAATGCCGAGGGCAGGGGAGGCGGCACGGATAACATCCGCCACGTAGGATTGGGACAGGTGGGCGTAATGTTTCTGCGTGATGCGCGTATCTGCATGCCCCAGTTGCTCCGCGATAACCTGCAGGGGTACGCGTTGCATCGCCAGCCGGCTGGCGTAGGTATGGCGCAGCACGTGGAAGCTGATGGCCGGGACGACGCCGGCTGCCGCGCACGCGCGTCTGAGCGGTCGCGAGTGGTTGGCTTCCGCCCAGGAGGTGCCGGAACTCGTTGTGAATAGCCGATCGGCGCCGGAACGTCCTTCAGTTAAACCCTTGAAGAACGCGACGCCTTCATCGCTCAGCACGATGTGTCTGCCCTTTCCGCTCTTGGCCCGCCGGATGTGCAGGGTGCCATTATTCAGATTGACATCGGCCGCGACCAGCGCAGCCAGTTCTCCGAAGCGAGCCCCGGTCAGCAACGCCGCCTGAACCATCGGACGGAAATCAGGAACACAGTCTTCGACTAGCCGGCGGCACTCGTCATCGGTGAGGTAGTGGACCTTGGCGGTATCGACCTCGCGAAATGGGTGGACGCGCCGCCATGCCTCATCAGTGGCGATGTCGTTTTCGCGATAGGCCCGGCTGAGTGCGGCTTTCAGCACGTTGAGGATGCGGTTTGCGGTAGACCGACGAGATGCCTTGGCCTCGGGAGTATCAGGCATGCTCCGGTGTTTTACTGTTTCTCCCGCTTTGGATCTGACACGCGGTGGGCTGGCGGCGATCTTCTCGTGCCAATCGCGAATGCGCCGTGCGGTCAGTTCGGCACAGTCGATGGTGCCGAGTTCGGGCAGGATGAAGCCGTTAACGATGTACTCGACCCTCTCGGCCGATTTGCGGTGCAGCCGGTACCAAGCCAAGTATGAGTGCAGGGCATCAGCGACCGTGAACACCGACTTGACCTCTGCGGCTTCGACAGTGGCCTTGTCGGTCGCGGCCAGTTCGGCGAACCAAGTGCGGGCTGCGGCTTGGGCCTGGGAGAAGGAGAGAACATGGACGTCATCAGCATCAACGATGTCGTCGGCGGTACCGAGCGCTTTGAAGCGCCGACCGGCATCTGCGGCATAGTGTCGGGCGATCCACGTGCCGCCGCGAACCCCCTTCCGGTATCCGATCGCCAGCCCCTCTGACAGCGTGCGCCAGTGTGGTTCGCGACGTGCTGGAAGCTTTAATCGAGCGCTGCGGGTGGTGAGGTTTGCGTCGGCGACGGTGCGCGCCATCCTGCCATCTCCCTGATTTCTGTGCCGTGGTTCGCGAGACGATCCAAGCCGATCATCAAGTTTGTACGGCATGACGTACGGCATAAGTGTATGCGATCAGTCGCGAACGCACAAGGTCAAAGGAGGTGGGAGGATCTAACGTTTTGAAATTTTATTGTTTTATATCAACTATTTGCCCCTGTTCGTCAACGTTCATCGTCGTTCAGCTTGTCTCTCATAACCGCGCTGACTTGACTCTTTCACGGCGGTAACAGGGGTTCGAATCCCCTTGGGGACGCCATCTTATCAAGCACTCAGCTTGAAGCGTTGCGACTTTTGCAACTCAGGCTTTGCTTCGGCTCAGGCGTCGAGTTCCAACAATTTCCAATATTGCTTCCGCGATGTATCTGTCGTGGACATCCCATCTCGACCCCAGATCAGATCGCAAAATGATGTCCCTCCAAGGACTTCGTGGCGTGAGTCGCCGATTACATCTGGAACAAGGTGCCGGCGATTGCAGGCGAAACCTGCCGCGGAGCGATAAATAACCCTACCAACGTTCCGCCGCTACACAAGCAGATCAGGCCGGGAGCGCCAGATGACAGGCGACGAAATGGCCAAGCGCTCCCAGCGGTCGAAGAGCCGGTTCCTCGCCGGCGCATCTTGCGACCGCCAGGGGACAGCGGGTGTGGATGCGGCAGCCGGGCGGAGGATCTCGCATGCTGGAGCGGCTATGTTGGGATGACCTTCTACAAGACGGCGCATATGGGCGAACGCGGCGGCATCGTCCACGCCGTCGGGTGCAATGGCAACGGCGTCGCCCTGATGACCTATCTCGGCCACCAGACCGCCCTGAAGCTGCTTGGACGGCAGAACCGTCCCTGCGCCTTCGACCGCGACGCATTTCCGTCCCACCCGCTCTACCGGGGCAAGGCGTGGTTCCTGCCGGTCGTCGGCGGCTGGTACCGGATACGCGACCGAATGGACCGTCTGACGGCGATGGTATGATGAGCGGCCGGCCGGAAACGAACTTGTAACCGGATCGGCCGCATCGCCTCCCCGAGGGGCCGCGCCCGGCTGTCGGGCGCCGGCCCGTGCTTCGGCGCGACGCGCCCGGCGA
>NZ_JCACHA010001192.1:3194-4800 GCF_059503625.1 Skermanella sp. | reverse complement strand
GCCCGGATCTTCGAAGGCTCGCGTGTGGTGTGGATCGAAACCGGAGCCTCTCCCGCGGCTCATACCGCTGCCGGCGCGGTCCGCGCCCGGTACATGGTGCTGGCCGGCAACGCCTATGTGGGCCGCCTGGCGCCGGAACTGGCTGCCAAGATCATGCCGGTCGCGACATACATGATCGCGACCGAACCGCTGGGCGAACAACGGGCGGCCGAGCTGATCCCAAGCGGCCACGCAGTCGCGGACGTCAACTTCGTCCTCAATTACTACCGCCGCTCGCCCGATCACCGCCTGCTGTTCGGAGGCGGCGTCAGCTACTCGGCGCTCGACCGGCCGGACCTGAAGCGGCTTCTCCGCAAGACCATGCTGCGCTACTTCCCGCAACTGGCAGACGCGCGGATCGATCATTGCTGGGGCGGCAACGTCGCGATAACCATGAACCGGACGCCCCATTTCGGGCGACTCGGGGACAATGTCTTCTTTGCCCACGGTTATTCGGGCCACGGCGTCGCCCTGACCGGGTTGGCGGGCAAGCTGATCGCGGAAGCGGTCGGCGGGACCGCCGAGCGGTTCGACGTATTTGCCCGCCTGCCCCATGCCAGCTTCCCCGGCGGCGCTGCCCGCACACCGCTGCTGGTTTTGGCGATGGCATGGTTCAGGCTGCGCGACCTGCTGTGACATGAGGGGGTAACGGACGGGGAGTTAACTCGAAAGGATTGGAAAATTGCCGCATTTGCTGTGATGAATGATGAGATCAGTCATCACAGCAGCGCGCCCGCCCGTGTCCAACAGGTCAATCGTATCGGCAGCCCTGGGGCTGTTCATCCTGACGTTCCCGCTCGCGGCGCCGGCATCCGCGCAGACCTGCCAGACCCGCCCGCCTGACGCGACCGTTTCGCTGAAGATAGCGCAGAACGCGCCGCTGACCCGCGAGGAGCGCACCTATAGCGAATTGACCCGCCTGTTCAAGAAGCCCGGCGCCCATCCCGCCGGCCTCTATGTCGGGGCCTTCACAGTCGCCCAGCAGTCGCGCTACCGTTGGACAAGCGACGGGCGGGAGTTGTGCGTTTCGATCGAGGCGGTGGAAGTCACGGTCACGCTGACGGACCCGAAGATCTATGTCGGGAGCGAGTTGGAAGACGACGACTGCATCCGTGAATCGGTCTGGCAGCACGAGGTCCTGCATTACAGGATCGACCAGGACGTGCTGGACCGCTTCACGCCGATCATCCAGCGCAAGATCGAGTTCGCGGTGAAGCAGGCCGGCTCCCAGGTCGCCAAACGCGAATCCGATGTGGAGCGGATCGGCGAGCGGATGGCCCGGACGATCCGCCAGCATCTCGACCGTGTCTCCAGCGATATGCTGAGCGAGCGCGACAGACTGCACGACAGACACGACTCGAGGGAGGAGTATTCCCGCACCGGCAATGTCTGCGCCCATGGCAAGCTGGGCAATTCCAAGCCCGTCCTGTGCGCGTCCGAGCCCCGGCTTTGCGCCAACCTGGAGCAGCCATAAGGCTGCGTTGACGGAGTGGTGGGGGGGGGGGGCGCCCCCACCACCACACCCCGCCCCGACGGGAAAGAGGCCCGCGCCGGCCGCGGGGGGGGG
>NZ_JCACHA010001192.1:0-3184 GCF_059503625.1 Skermanella sp. | reverse complement strand
GCCACGGCCCAACACCACCTTCGCCCGGCCTCTATTCGATCGTCGCCAGGACGTCGCGGATGGTCGTGAAGATGCGGTCGATCTCGGCTTTCTCGATGATCAGCGGCGGCGACAGGGCGATGATGTCGCCGGTGGTGCGGACCATTACGCCGGCTTCGAAGCATTTCAGGAAGGCTTCGAAAGCGCGCTTGGTCGGCTGGCCGGGGAGCGGCTCCAGTTCGATGCCCGCGATCAGACCCAGGTTGCGCAGGTCGATGACGTGGCGGGCATCCTTCAGGCTATGGACCGCGTCTTCCCAGTACGGGGCCAGATCGGCGGCGCGCTGGAACAGCCCGTCTTCCTGATAGGTGTCCAGCGTGGCGAGGGCCGCGGCACAGGCGACGGGGTGGCCGGAGTAGGTGTAGCCGTGGAACAGCTCGATGGCGCCTTCCGGACCGGTCATGAAGGCGTCGTAGATGTGCTTGCGGACGAAGACGCCGCCCATCGGAATGGTGCCGTTGGTGATGCCCTTGGCGGTGCAGACGATGTCGGGAAGGACGCCGAAATACTCGGTCGCGAAGCTGGCGCCGACGCGGCCGAAGCCGGTGATGACCTCGTCGAAGATCAGCAGGATGCCGTGCTTGTCGCAGATCTCGCGCAGCCGCTGAAGGTAGCCCTGCGGCGGGATCAGCACGCCGGTCGAGCCCGCAACCGGTTCGACGATAACGGCGGCGATGTTGGAGGCGTCGTGCAGCGTGACGATGCGCTCCAGTTCGTCGGCCAGATGGCCGCCCCATTCCGGCTGGCCCCGGCTGAAGGCCTGATGCGCCTTGTCGTGGGTATGCGGCATGTGATCGACGCCGTTGAGCAGGCTGCCGAAGAACTTGCGGTTGGACACGATGCCGCCGACCGAGATGCCGCCGAAACCGACGCCGTGATATCCCCGCTCGCGCCCGATCAGCCGCTGCCGGGTGCCTTCGCCCCTGGCGCGCTGATAGGCCAGTGCGATCTTCAGCGCGGTGTCGACCGACTCCGATCCTGAGTTGGTGAAGAAGACGTGGTCGAGGTCGCCGGGCATCAGGTTGATCAGGCGAGACGCCAGCTCGAACGCCGCCGGATGCCCCATCTGGAAGGCCGGTGCGTAATCGAGCTCGAAGACCTGTTTCTGAACAGCCTCGACGATCTTGGGACGGCGGTGACCGGCGTTGACGCACCACAGGCCGGCGGCGCCGTCCAGGATCTTCCGGCCGTCCTGCGCCGTGTAGTACATGCCTTCGGCCGAAACCAGCATGCGCGGCGCCTTCTTGAATTGCCTGTTCATCGTGAACGGCATCCAGAAAGCTTCGAGGTTGTTCGGCTGACTGGTCATGATGCCGTCCATGACGGGCTCTCCTTCAGGGATAGAGGACTAGGGCGGGTTGGCACGAATGGATAGCTCGGTCTGTTCGTGCGGTTGCCAGCAGCCTAAGCCACGCTCAAGAAAATCGACAAGGGCCTTGCAGCCGCAAAATGAGACAATAAGGTGGCTTGCGCGGAAGCCATTTACCCGTTCAATATATTCAACAGGTTTAACAGTGGTTCGCGGGTAGAATCCCATGGAGTTCGATGTCGGCGCCCGGCTCCGGGCGATCCGTGAAATGCACGGGCTGTCGCAGCGTGAACTGGCGAAGCGGGCCGGCGTCAGCAATGCCTCCGTCTCGCTGATCGAGCAGAACAGGTCGAGCCCTTCGGTCGGCTCGCTCAAGAAGGTGCTCGACGGCATCCCCATGAGCCTTGCCGATTTCTTCTCGATGGAACAGGCGCCGCGCGAGCAGGTGTTCTTCCGCGCCGAAGACCTGACCGTCATCAGCGACGGCGCGATCCGCTATGCCCAGGTCGGCCGCGACCCGGAAGCGCGGGCGCTCCAGATCCTGCATGAGCAGTATCAGCCGGGAGCGGACACCGGTCAGAACATGCTGCGCCACGCGGCGGAGGAAGGCGGCGTGGTCCTGCGCGGCCGGCTGGAGGTGACGGTGGGAGACCAGCGCCGCGTCCTGGGGCCGGGAGACGCCTATTACTTCAACAGCCGCCTGCCCCATCGTTTCCGCACCGTCGGCGAGGAAATCTGCGAAGTCGTCAGCGCCTGCACGCCGCCCAGTTTCTAGCGGCGCGGACGATTTCCTCAGTCCGCCGGCTCGACCAGGTCGCCCAGCTTGTTGAGCAGGTAATCCAGGTCGTCCGAGGACAGATCCTCGTACTGGGTCAGGATGCGCTCGATCATCTTGCGGCGATGGCGGTCGAGGTCGCCGGGTTCGCCGTCCAGCAGCGTTTCGTGCGAGACATCGACCGCTACCCGGAAGGCCGGCAGCAGGCGGGTCGGCAGGCCGGCGCGTTCGTAAAGCGACTTCAGACCCAGCCGCCCGGCATCATGGATCAGCAGACGGGCATTTGTCAGCGGCACCTTGGCCAGCAGCGACAGGCTCGCTTCCAGGATCGCCACGTCGCCCATGCAAAGCGCCCGAAGCATCAGCGACGGCGTCAGGCGGCCATTGCGCCGCAGATGCTCGACCAGCCGCTCGACGTCGGCGTTGTCCTGGCCGTCGGTGAACAGCGAAACCGTCGCGCGCTCGCGGCTTTGCAGCACCAGATCGCTGGCGATGCCCGCCGGCAGGTCGTGATGGGTCACCAGGTAGTCGCGCAGGGTGTCGGAAACCAGCGCCACCAGCCGCTCGGCCACCGTCACCGGCAACTGGTCGCGATGGACCAGCGGTTCCTGGATGGCGGGGCTGTCGCCGAAGCGGTCCAGCACGCGGCCCAGGCTCTCCGGCGCGATCTTGGCGCCGGGGTTGGCCACCAGCTTGGCGACCGCCTGCTCCGGCGCCGTTTCCACCAGCACGTCGGCAACCTCGGCGCTGACTTCCGGCCGCCCGGCGATGGCCGTCTGCTTGGCGGCGGTGCCGGTGCGCACCAGTTCGATCAGGTCGACGTCGGTCAGGACCGACGATGCCCCCAGCACCGGCAAGGCCACCGCCTCCACGTCGCGGGCGAGCGTCAAGGCGACGTCGCGCGGCAGGCTCTGCGATGACTTGAGGTTTTCGGCAAGCGCCTGCCGGACGCGCTCGGCGGCGTCGCGCGCCATGACGCGAACGATGCCCTCGGCAAGCTTTCGCTCGCCTTCGGTCAGACTGACGCTTTCAAGACTTGCCGCGACTTTGGCGGCCATTTC
>NZ_JCACHA010001191.1:0-4809 GCF_059503625.1 Skermanella sp. | reverse complement strand
TGCCGGCGACATCATCGCCTGCGGCTATGTCCGGCAGGCCTGCCAGCGGCAGCTGCACGATCTCCCCCGCGAGGACTGGCCCTACCGCTTCGATCCGGAAGCGGCGGAGCGCATCTGCCGGTTCGCCGAACTCCTGCCGCACATCAAGGGACCGCGGGCGGGCGAGCCGATCCGTCTGGCGCCTTGGCAGTGCTTCGTGCTGACCACCGCCTTCGGCTGGCTGCGCACATTGACCGGTAAGCGGCGCTTCCGGCGCGTTTACATCGAGGTCCCGCGGGGTAACGGCAAGACGACCATGTCGGACGCGCCGGCCCTCTATATGCTGGCCGCCGATGGCGAGGGTGGTGCCGAGGTCTACAGCGCCGCCCGGACCCGTGACCAGGCGAAGATCGCCTTCTGGACAGCACAGCAGATGGCGCGACGCTCGCCCGAGTTCCTGCGCCTCCTCGGCGTTGAGGTGCTGGCCCACCGGATTGTCCAGACCCGCACCGCCAGCTACTTCGAGGCGGTTTCGGCCGACGCCGACAGCCTGGACGGCAAGAACGTCCACTTCGGCCTGATCGACGAGCTCCATGCCCACCGCTCGCGCGACGTCTACGACGCCATCGAAACCGGTGCCGGCAAGCGCGACCAGTCGATGCTGTGGGCGATCACCACCGCCGGCTCTGACAAGACCGGCGTCTGCTACGAGCAGCGCGCCTATGTGCTAAACATCCTGAAGGGCACGGTCGAGGACGAGAACACCTTCGGGATCGTCTACACCATCGACGACGGGGACGACTGGACGGCGGAGGAGACCTGGCGCAAGGCCAACCCGAACTACGGCGTGTCGGTCGAGCCCGAGCACCTCGCCATGCAATGCCGCAAGGCGATGCAGTCGCCGGCCTCGCAGGCGTCGTTCCTGACCAAGCACCTGAACATCTGGATCCAGACCGACCAGGCGCTGTTCGATATGCGGGCCTGGGAGCGCTGCCGGGACGAGAGCCTGGTTCTCGACCAGTTCCAGGGCGAGTCCTGCATCCTGGGGATCGATCTAGCGTCGAAAACGGACATTGCCGCCCTGGTCCTGCTGTTCGCGCGAGATGGCAAGCTGATCCCCTTCGGCCGTTTCTACCTGCCCGAGGTGGCGGTAGACGAGGCGCGGAATGGCTCCTACCGCGGCTGGGCGGTGGAGGAGCGGCTTGTTCTCACACCTGGCGACGTCATCGACTTCGGCCAGATCGAGGCGGACATCCTGGAGTTCTCGCAGCGCTTCGATATCCGGGAGATTGCCTACGACCCGTGGCAGGCAACCCAGCTGGCAACCCGGCTTCAGGACCAGGGCGCCCGGGTCATCGAGTTCCGGCAGACAGTGGCGAACTTCTCCGAGCCGACCAAGGAGCTCGACGCGCTGATGCGCTCGGGCCGCATTGCCCACGATGGCGATCCGGTACTCGCGTGGATGCTGGGCAACGTGGCTGGGCACTACGACGCCAAGGAGAACGTCTACCCGCGCAAGGAGCGGCCTGAAAACAAGATCGACGGCGCGGTTGCCCTCATCATGGCACTCGGTCGGCACATGGTCGCGAAGGAGGTATGGAACATCGATGAAGCCATTCACAATCCCGTCATTGTCTGATGAGGAGCGCTGCGGGAAAATAGGTTACGACACTTTAATGATGTAGTGGTCAAGCGGTGGGCCGCGACGGCGTTCAGCCAGCGCTTGGCCTGCCGCCCCGGCCGTAGGTGGGTCGACTGCCATGCCTCGACGATGCCGACGAAAACGCTAGACAGGGCGCTCCGCGGTGCCAATTCCGTGTGGTCCATGAAGAGCCGCTCCTCAACCTGGCGCTCACTGTTGCCCAGCTTGAAAGACATGTACCAGGTGCCGCTTGGCCGGAGCACGTTCCTCAGCCGTGACGCCACGTCGGGGAACGACACCGACGGCACGTGCAACAGCGACTCGCTGTCCTAACTGCCGTCGAATTCTCCGCGCATGCCGCGTCCCAAAGCGCATGAGGTGGACGACTGCGATCGCTCTTGATCGCCGTCAATGCCATCTTCGCCTTGAACGAGATATTGTGCTTCTACGGGCCTGCTTTACACCCTGCTCTTAATCTGGATCATAGAGGCAGGACCCTCGCATACCACCTGCCCCGGTTTCGGATTCCATCTCATCGCGCTGTGGCGCATACTTGCTCCGTTGAATTTCACTATCAGCGCAGGCGCCGTCGTGAGTAGCCAATAATCTGCCTTGCGAAGCGTGTTGCGACTCCTAAGTCCTCCAAGTCCGCAAGCTTCATCTGCGCAACTTCTTGCAGTGTCGTTATGCCTGATGCTTCAAGCTTTCGGATTGTGCCCACGCCAACAACAGAACCTTCATGCCCGCGCAGAGATGCCCGAATACCGCGGAGCATTGGACCTAGCGGTGAGGTATATTTTAATTGTTCCAACAGGTCATATGTCTGGTTGCGCATCCGTATAAGCGCGTGCTTTGTGTCTCGTATCTGACCGGAGTCAGCAGAACAGATTTCTCGGAGATGGTGGTAAAAGGACCGGATATCAAACACGGCAGTGTGCCCAGCAAGTATCCAAAGTGCAGTATCGCGCCATCCTTCATCAGAACCATCAAAGCCAGATATTCCCCACCTCCGCTCAATATCTTCAATCGATACTCCCCGGGCGCGCTCGTCAAGAAGAATGGCGCCAAGCATTGCAAGGTAGGCCTGTTTTCTTGCTGCATCTGAGGGGATGGGGGAGGCGGAGCGTTGACTGCTTACCCCGAGAGATCCTAGGAGCTCATCTGCTTTAGATGCGGTTGATGAGCCCATCACCCACTCGGTAAATAGCATAGACTTCTCGCCTATCAGTCGTGACTCCATCCAGCCATCAATCTGACTCGCCAGAGACTCGCTGAATCGTCGGACTCTCGGAGCTCTCTCCGAGAGGAGTGAAATGAGGAAGAGATGGTCGAGCGGCGACCATCTCCTCAGCAATCTGACGCTTCGGTCCATTGACATCAGATCGCGCATCAGTTGGCCGAGTGCTGCCACATAGAGGAGCGGCAGCATTGATCGCACACCGCTTCGGCCGAGGTACGTCAGATGAAAGATGTTGCTATTGTCCCTGTAGGCGAGCAGTCTGACTGGATCACATAACCATCGCAGTGCTGCAGCCACCCGAGATGTGAGCGCATACCCACCGAGGGTATTTGCTAGCAATCGTGAAACGCTTACTACATTCAAGCCTTCTGTGCCAGATCGGCCGAGGCATGTGGCAATGAGCGAAGCTGCGGCGACTTCACTACCGCCGGATTCGCGCGAACCTTGACGCTTACCTGCGGGGATGGGATACTCGAAGGACGATCGGAGAGGGGGCAAGACCTCATTCCGCAAAGCTTTTGAGAGGCTCTCTGCTGACCAATTGTCATTTGGACGGAGTAGGACGATACCGTAACCGGGTCGATCGCCACGTCCGGCTCTTCCAAGAATTTGCAGGATCTCGTTAACCTGCAGACTGCCAAAGCCAAAATATGTAGTATCTCGAATCAAAACATGTGTAGCAGGCAGATTCACACCCATTGCCAAGGCGGTTGTTGCAACCAAGCAACGGCATGAGCCATCAACGAACTGTGCTCTGATCTTAGACCGCTCAACACTCGATAGTCCTGAGTGAAAACCTTGCACTGGCAGATTCAGTTTGAGGCGCAACTTGCGCGCTAACGCTTCTGCAGCTTCACGTCGATAGACAAATATTATCGCAGCGTTCGACGGGGTGTTTAAGATGCCGGCGAGCTCGGCGGCAATAATCTCGTCCGGCTCTTCGTCCGTCGAAATCGCCCATACTTCCTTGCGCAGCGGCGTTCGTGCGTTCGAAGTGAGGATCTGACTTGGCTGTAACCACTGCTGCAGGTTCTGAGGCTCCCCGACGGAGGCAGATAAGAGAGCAATGCGCGGCGGCGCTTCCATTGAGAGCATTGACGCAACGAGCAGTTCCAACGTCGGGCCGCGACGTGGGTCGCTAAGCAGGTGTGCCTCGTCGACAACCAAAGCCCCAATCGAGGCGGCCCAGTCGGCATTGTCGGGGTTCCGTAGAACTGCATCGAGCCGTTCTGGCGTCGCGACCATGATCTCGCCTTCGCGACCTGGGGGATCGGTCGGGAGTTCTCCTTCAAGACGATAGTCGCCCGTTGATAGAGAAATCTTTGGGGGCGACGAGAACACTATTGGCGACAGCGAGGTTATCGCCTCGCTCAAAACTTCATATTGCTCTTGGGCTAAAACACGTAGCGGTTCCAGCAATACCGCACGACGACCACGAAGCACGGCATCCAGGAGAACGATGTGTCCGACTAGGCTCTTGCCGCTGTTTGTCGGAGCGCAAACTACAAGGTGCTGGCGTGCCTCAATTATTCCGGTTTGGCCGACAGCAAGCTGCTGCACAGGGCGCAGGGAATGACCACGTGTCAAGGCGGCGAGAATATCCGGCCATGGTCTGGACAAGCAGTCAATTGTGCGCGGTGCTTGCTCGAACCCAACTCCGGCGGTTCCTGCGTCAAAGCGCTTCATCGCTCTTCCAAGAGACGACAAAGGACAGGAAATAGCTCCCGTAACTCTTCGGAAGTCAAGGCGTTAATGCGGCTATTAAGCCACTGTCTCCGTTCGCTTGCAGAAAGAGGTTCGGCCGATAGAAAGATAGGATCTTCTTGAAGATCGGTGTCGGACGGCAGTCCAAAATAAGACACAATCTGGTGTAAGGAAGCCGGTTGGGGCTCATAAGTGCCGCTAAGCCAACGGGAAATCGTCGTGGGGTCGATACCAAGCTCTGTGG
>NZ_JCACHA010001190.1:0-4812 GCF_059503625.1 Skermanella sp. | reverse complement strand
ATCGTGACCAGCTTCGGGCCGGCACTTTTATGGAAGGTGGCAATCTACACGAATGTCCACGAAATCCGAGGAGCCATTCAGCCGCAGGTAATGGGGTCCGAATGGCGGCCGGCGCCGTCCACGATCCGGGGAGGAGTTCAGCCGCCCGCCACCAGGAACAGGATCGCCACGAAGGCGGCGGTGGCGGCTCCGACCATCGCGACCAGACGCATATCGACCGGCGAATCGCCGGATTCAGGCCGCGAGGCTGCGGGAGCCGCCGGAGAGGATGCCATGGCCGCCATCGCCGCATGCTGCGCCGCGAGCTGTCCGCCGGGAGCCGGTGCTTCCTGCGGCATCGGCGCCTCGGCCTCGCCGTCCGCTTCATTCTGGGGCTGACCGACGACCTGGGTGAACTTCGCGAAGAAGTCGTCGGCCATCTTGCGCGCCGTCCCGTCGATCAGCCGTGAGCCGATCTGCGCCAGCTTGCCGCCGACCTGGGCATGGGCGGTATAGTCCAGCAGCGTCGCGTCGTCGCCATCCGGGTTGAGCTTGACGGCGGCACCGCCCTTGCCGAAGCCGACGGCGCCGCCGCTGCCTTCGCCCGTAATGGTATAGCCGTTGGGCGGATCGATATCGCTGAGGGTCACCTTGCCGGCGAACTTCGCCTTGACCGGTCCCACCTTGGCGACGACCTTCGCCGTCAGTTCCGTATCGGAATGCTTCTCGATCTCCTCACATCCGGGGATGCATTGCTTCAGGATTTCCGGATCGTTGAGGGCGGCCCAGACCTTTTCCCTGGGGGCCGTGATCCGATAGCTGCCGGACATGTCCATGCGTTACTTCCTCCCGGTCGCATTTTTTCAGTGTGAAGACTAAGTGTCGCAGGCGTCCTCCAGACATCAGACTTTCGAGTAGAGGGCGGCCTAATCCGGTATGTCCGAAAGTGGGATGACGGCAACGTTCCCCCCTTCCAGGCCCCTCCTTAGACTTTGGTCTAACGTCGCACCCAGGGCAGCGCCCTTGGCAGAAGTGATGCCGGGAGAGTAATTTTATACGTAGGCGGGAGCCGGGAGGGAAGCTGCGGGCACTTCCCTCGTTCCAGGCTTCGGCACAGGGGAAAGGCGGAGTAGTTTTGATGGCCAAGGGGCCTCGCACCGGCCGTATCGGTGGCCGGACCTCACGCGCGCCGGTACGGCAGCTCGTTGCCGACACGCTGGCGCCGGAGCCGGCGGTCGAAGCCGATGCTGCAGCGGGCATCGATTCGGAAATGGGGCGTCGGCCCCAGGCCTTCGCCGATGCCGCCGGTCCCCGGATGCGCCGGGGCTTCAGCCACGATATCGATCCCAGGCGGGCGGCGGTCGAGTTGCACGACGCAATTGCCCAGCCGGACGCCGCGTTCGTGCTGGTCTTCTGCTCGCCGCAATACGATCTGCCCCTGCTGGGAGAAGCTCTGGCCGACGTGTTCGGCGATACCCTGGTGATCGGCTGCACCACGGCGGGAGAGATCACGCCGGCCGGATACATGACGGGGTCGATCACGGGTGTCAGCTTTCCGCGCAGCGACTTCACGGCGGTCGCCGAGCGGATCGACGATCTGGAAAGCTTCGAGATCTCCCATGCCCAGGCGCTGGTCCGCAGCCTGACCGCCAAGCGCGACGCCGCCTCTCCGGAACACTCTCCGGAACACCGGGACGCCGCGTCCGGCAGCTTCGCGCTGCTTTTGATCGACGGCTTGTCGATCCGGGAGGAGCCGGTGGTCAGCTCCCTCTATTCGGCGCTTGGCGACATACCTCTGTTCGGCGGCTCCGCCGGCGACGATTTGAAGTTCGAGCAGACCTGGGTGCTTCACGACGGCCGGTTCCACACCGATGCCGCCGTCCTGGTGCTGGTCGACACGGTCCGCCGCTTCAGCGTCTTCCGCACGGAGCATTTCGTCAGTTCCGACCGCAAGATGGTCGTGACCGAGGCCGATCCCGCGCGGCGCATCGTGACCGAGATCAATGCCGAGCCGGCGGGGCGGGAATATGCTCGCATGGTCGGGCTGGAGGGTGAGCCGCTGACGTCGATGATCTTCGCGGCATATCCGGTCGTGGTCCGGGTCGGCGGCGAGTATCACGTCCGCTCGATCCAGAAGGTCAACGACGACGAGAGCCTGACCTTCTTCTGCGCGATCGACGAGGGGATCGTGCTGACGGTCGCGGAAGGGGTGGACCTTGTCCAGAACCTGGAGAACCTGTTCGCCCGCCTGCGCGACGATGTCGGGGAGCCGGAACTGATCCTGGGCTGCGACTGTATCCTTCGCAGCCTGGAGATGGAGCAGAAGCAGATCAAGCATCTGGTGTCGAAGGTGCTGGCCCGGAACAATGTGATCGGGTTCTGCACCTATGGAGAGCAATTCAACGCGATGCATGTCAACCAGACCTTCACCGGCGTCGCCATAGGTGCGCGATGCAAAGCCTGAGCCTCGCTCCCGCGCCTATCGAGCCGGGCTTGACGGCGGAGCAGCGGCGCATCGCCGAGCTGGAGCACGAGAACGAAAAGCTGCGCCGGATCAACAAGGTCCTGATGGACCGTGTCGAGCGCAGCATGGATTTCCAGGGCAACGCCTTCTCGCTGTTCCAGACCGCCATCGTGCTGGAAACCAAGGTCCGCGAGCGGACGCTGGAACTGGAACGGACCCTTCACGAACTGGAGCGGTCCAACCGCGACCTTGCCCGCGCCAAGGAACTGGCGGAGACCGTGCAGGCCCGGCTGGCGGAAGCCATCGAGTCCGTCAACGAGGGCTTCGCCCTGTTCGACGGCGACGACCGGCTGGTCATGTGCAACAGCAAGTACCTAGCCTTCTGGCCGGCCTTCGGCGAGCAGATCGTCCCTGGAGTGACATTCACCGAGATAGCGCTTCAAGCGGTCCGCACCCGGTCGGTCCAGGACATCCGGGACGGCGGAGTCAGCTGGCTGCACCAGCGGCTGGCCGAGCACCGGCAGCCCAAGGGGCCGTATGTCCACGCGCTGGCCGACGGCCGCTGGATGCAGGTCAACGAGCGGCGGACCCGCGACGGCGGGGTGGTCGGGATCTATACCGACATTACCGACCTGAAGCGCGACGAGACCCGGCGGCGCGAACGGGAATTGGCGGAGAAGTCCGTTCTGCTCCAGGCCACGCTCGACAACATCGCGCAAGGCGTGGCGGTCTACGACAAGGACCTGAAGCTGGTCGCCTGGAACGACTGCTTCGTCCGTCTGCTGAACCTGCCGACCAAGGTCGTCCGGCAGGGCGCCACGTGGCAGGACTTCGTCGATCACAACACCCGGCTGAGCTGGGACGGGTTGAGCGACAAGGCGATGTCGCGCGAGGATCTGGGCGAACGTCCGCTGGCCGTGGAGGAGGAGTGGCAGGGCAGGGTGCTGGATATCCGGCGCACTGTCATGCCGGGCGGCGGCTTCGTCAACACCTATACCGACATCACGGAGCGCAAGCGCAACGAGGAAGCCCTGCGCGACAGCGAGCGCCGCATCCGCACGATCACCGACGCGATGCCGGCCCTGATCGCCTATGTCGACAGCGAGCAGCGCTTCCGCTTCGTCAACAAGCCCTACGAGGACTGGTTCAACCGTCCGCGCGAGGAGATCGACGGGCAGCCGATGTGGGTCGCCCTCGGCACGGAGCATTACGAGCAGCGCCGTGACAACGTCCTGGCGGCGCTGGCCGGCAACGAAGTCACCTTCGAGATGGAGTTGCCGGCGGAGAACGGCGCCGTGCGCTATGCGCTGGCGACTTATATCCCGCATTTCGGCGAAACCGGCGAGGTGCTGGGCTACTACGCCCTGATCCAGGACATCACCGAGCGCCGCATGGTCGCCGAAGCCCTGAAGGAGTCGAAGGAAAGCCTGGAGCGCCGCGTCGCTGAGCGCACCGCCGCCTTGATGGCGCTGAACGGCAAGCTTCATCAGGAGATCGCCGAGCGCAAGCAGATCGAGGAAGCCTTGCGGGTCGCCAAGGTCGAGGCGGAGCAGGCCAACCTGTCCAAGACCAAGTTCCTGGCGGCGGCCAGCCACGACCTGTTGCAACCGCTGAATGCCGCCCGGCTGTTCGTGTCGGCGCTGAGCGATCTGGAGCAGATCCCCCAGAACGGCGTTCTGATCGAGAATACCGACGTGGCGCTGGCGGCGGTCGAGGACCTGCTGGGTGCCTTGCTCGACATCAGCAAGCTGGACGCCGGCGTCGTCCAGGCCGAGCCGGGCGACTTCCCGATCGAATCCCTGCTGGGCGCCATGGCGACCGAGTACGCGGCGCAGGCGCGTGAACGGAGCCTGGAACTGCGCGTCGTGTCGAGCAGCGCAGTCGTCTACAGCGACATCCGCCTGCTGCGGCGGATCATCCAGAACTTCCTCAGCAACGCCATGCGCTACACCCGCTCGGGCCGGGTGCTGCTGGGCTGCCGGCGCGACGGCAGCCGGCTGCGGATAGAGGTCTGGGACACGGGTCTCGGCATCCCGGAAGACAAGCTGGTCGAGATCTTCGAGGAGTTCCGCCGCCTGGGCAACGACCAGAGCGGCCGCGACCGGGGCATGGGCCTGGGGCTCGCCATCGTCGAGCGCGTCGCCCGGATGCTCGGCCACAGGATCGGCGTCCGCTCGGTCCAGGGCGAGGGTTCGGTGTTCTCGGTGACCGTTCCGGTGGGCGACCGCCGCCGGCAAGTCCGCCCGCCGGAACCGGTGCCCGCCGCCTCGCTCAACCGGCTGGCCGGATCGCTGGTTCTGGTGATCGACAACGAACGCAGCATCCTGTCCGGCATGACGGCCCTGCTGGAAGGCTGGCGCTGCGCCGTG
>NZ_JCACHA010001189.1:0-4816 GCF_059503625.1 Skermanella sp. | reverse complement strand
CCGAAGCAGTTGGCGCCGGCGACCGGGTCGCCGCCGAGGCCGTTGGCGGCCTTGACCGCTTCCTGGCAGACCGGATGGAAGTAGGCTGATTTATTCGGGTTCACGGCCGCCTGGGCACAGGCGCCGCCCGCCAGGATCGCAGCCAGGGCGATCGAGGCGGTGCGGTGGTACGACATGGTGCTATCCGTCACTGGTTAAGCTTCAGGGTTCAGCCGCAGCATCCGCCGCAGCACGATCCGCTCTGCCGGGCGGCGAGGCGGTCGTAATCGACCGCATGGATCCCCGATGGCAGCGCCAGCCCGCGCGAGAGGGCGGCGACATCCGATGCACTGACGTTGGCCGGGCAGTTCCGGATCTCGTAGATGGTCCGGCCATTCGACGAGGAGCCGGGAACGCTGCCGGTCTCAGCGATCGAGGCGCTGCCGGCACGGTCGATGCTGACGAGGTACGAGGTGTCCAAGGTCGAAGTCATGGGTAATCATCCTGGAAGGTTAGTCGCAATGACGCCCACTCGACCACAGGACCGGCGCCTCCGACTTGACTTCGGTCATGCGCCATCGGTTTGGCGGCGGTCAAGTTGACGGCATCCGTTTCTTCCCGGCCGAAATATCTTTTTGATCCTGAATCTCCGCCGGCTTGACCCCCGTCAAGGGATCTCCTCTGCGATCGGTCATGATGCGGATGAATTCACCGGGAGCTGACGATGAGCTTGACGCCACATACCCTTGCCGCCGACACCCTGCTGGCCGACGTGATCGCCGGAGACGCCGAAGCGCTCCACCGGCTGGTAGCACTCAATCCCGTCTTCGCCGTGCTGCTGGACCCGGACCACAGGAACGCCATGGCCGGCCAGATCCGCCTGGGTGAAGCGGCGCGTGTCGCCGAAGTTCCCTTCGACAGCCTGTGCGCCGTTCTGCAAGGGAAATCCGCCGGGACCGCCGGCAGGCAGCCGGTCGTGCCGGCAGCCGCTACGCCGGGCGACTGGTTAGAGCAGGCCGAAAGGCAATCGGCGCCACACCTCGACGTGCGCCCGTTGCTGGCATCCGGTCAGGACCCCTTCGCCCAGGTCATGTCGGCATCGGCCAAGGTGCCGTCCGGCGGCTTCCTGGTGGTGGATGCACCGTTCGATCCGGCCCCGCTGCGCCGGGTGCTGGCCGGCAAGGGGTTCACCTCGCTGGGCCGCCAGATGGGACCCGGTCATTGGCGCATCTGCTGGCGCCGCGAGGAACCGGCGGCTGTAGTGATCGAGGAAGCCCCGATGCCGGCCCGAGGCCCGGAGCCCTGGAAAGCCGATGACGGCATCCATCTTGACGTGCGCGGCCTGCAACCGCCCGAACCGATGACCCGCGTGCTCGACCTGATCGACCAGGGCGGCTTCGACAGTCTGGTGCTGCATCACGACCGCGAACCCGTCCTCCTCTATCCCATGCTGGCGGAACGCGGCTGGTCGTGCCTGTCGGTCGAGCATCTGGACGGCGAAGTCCGCATCGGGCTGGCGCGGGAACCGTCATGATCACCCCCGGCGGCGGCCGGCTGCTGCCGGCCTCGATCCCCTTCCGGTTCCTGGCGGCGGCCCTGGTGTTCCATCTGATCGGCTGGACCGCACTGGCTGCCGGAGCGCCGCTTCTCGCCACCACTGCCGGCGGGCTCGGTCTGCCTCTCGCCGGTCTTCACCTGATGACGCTGGGCGTGCTGACCGTCACCGCCATGGGCGCGGGCTTCCAGCTGCTGCCGGTGGCGATCCAGGCCGATCTGCCCGCCGTCTGGCCCTGCCGCCTCGCCAGTTGGCTGATGCTTCCCGGCGTGGCGGTGCTGGGCTGGGGCATGATGACGGCCAATCTGATGGCATTGGCACTCGGCGGAAGCGCCGTGGCGCTCGCCCTGCTCGTGTTCGCCGTGACCGTCGGTCTGGCGCTCCGGCATACGGACAGGTCTAAGCCGCAGGTCCGCCTGATCGTCCGCCACCTCTGGGCGGCACTGGCCTGTCTGGTAGCTTTGGCCGTCCTGGGACTGGCCCTGCTCGGCGACTTCGCCCATGGCTATCTCGGCGATCACCAAACGGTCGCCGCGATCCATCTGGTGGTTGCCTGCTACGGCTTCCTGGGACTGCTGGCCGCCGGTTTCGTTCAGGTGCTGGTGCCCATGTTCGCCCTGGTCGGGCCGCAGGCCGAGCGTCCCGCCACCATCGTCCTTGCGACCGCAATCGCGGCGCTCATGTCAGCCGCAGCGGGCGCCTTCGTTCCGGCCGCCGTGCTCGGGCTGGGAACCGCCTGCCTGCATGTCCATGGCATGGCAGGTCTGATGCGCCGGCGGAACCGCCGCAACCTCGGAACCTCGTTCCTGCTCGTTCGCCTGTCCTGGGTCATGCTCCCGGCCAGTCTGGTCGTAGGGCTGCTTCTGGCGCTGGACCTGCTGCCGTCCTGGGGACCGCCCCTGTTCGCGCTGACCCTTGTCGGCGGATGGCTGCTGAGCCTCGTCCTGGGAATGCTCCAGCGCATCCTGCCGTTCCTGGCGGCGATCCACGCGGCCAGGGCCGCCCGTCGCATTCCCAAAGTGTCGGAACTGAGCACCGGCCCGATCCTCAGGATTCAGACAGCCGCCCATGTCGCGGCGCTGTTTACGGTCGGAACCGGCATGGTGCTGGGTCTGGACTGGCTGATCCGGGTTGGCGCCCTGATCGGGGCCACGGGTGCGGCCGCCTTCATCATCTTCGCCATCGATCTCTACCTGCGTATCGAGAACCTGCCGCGCGCCCGTTCCACCGCAATACTCGGAAAGACCAGTTCATGACGCCCAACGCTCCGGAAGCCGACGCCTGGAACGCTCTCGCCCAGGTCATCGATCCCGAAACAGAACTCAACATCGTCGATATGGGACTGGTCTACGGGATCGAAGGAACACCCGACGGCCTGCTGGTCCGCCTTACGCTGACGCACCCAAGCTGCCCGATGGGCGAGTTGCTCCTGGAGCAGGCCGAAACGGCCCTCGCCGCCATCGCAACTCCCGCCCGGTCCGCCCGAATCGAACTGACCTTCGACCCTCCCTGGACCCCCAACCTGATCACCCCCGAAGGCCGTCGTCAGTTGAACCGACCGAATTCTTGAGTTTGCGATACGACTTGCCGCGGTGCCGCGGTAACCCCGTATCGCACTCGGCCACCTCATCCAGAATGACGCATAATGTGAATTATGGAAACTATTTCGCCCGGTGACCCGCCACGGCGGCGTGCCTCAAGGAAATCGGCCTCCGGCGAACCCGGCATGGTTCGCTTCAGGATTCACCGACGAACCGACCCTCGCTAAGTTAACGGCTTGTTCATGGGTGAAAACTCAAGATTAACGGCGCATTGCACAAAGGTGATCTACTTCGTCCGGAGAGATTGGTCATCCTGGCGCGACAGGCGGTGGTGACGTGAGCGTAGCGATAGGAAAGACAGGCCGGTTCCGCCTCATGAAAAAAGATGGGTTCGCCGACTATTCCAAGGCCATGGGCGCCTTTCTTCAGAGTATCGAGGGGCCATGACGTTGACGGATTTTCGACGGGTATCGAATCTCCTCGCGACCTCTCACATAGAGGAACTGCGCTCGATCCTGGATCAGGTCGGCTGCCCGATGTTCGCCATCGACGTCGATCAGGATGGCGGGTTCCGCATCGCCACCGTGAACGTGGAGTATGAGCGGACCTATGGCTTCTCCCATGCACAGGCATCGGGACGTCGACTTGCCGACCTGCTTCAGCCGGCGGAATTCCAGCGCATCGGTGATAACTATCGACGGTGCATCGGCCAGGGCACCCGGATTACGTATGACGAGACCGTCGAGTTCGCGACCGGCGTCCTCTGGGCGCGAACCACCCTCAACCCGCTGTTCTGTGACGGACGGGCGGTTCGCCTGATCGGCAGCTGCACCGACACGACGGCCCACGTGCAGGCGGAACAGTTCCTGGCTGCCGCCCATCGGATGGCCCGTCTGGGCTGGTGGCGCCACAACCTGGTAACCGGCGAGGTGACCTGGTCCGATTTCATGTACGAGATCGTCGGTCGCGACCCTCGGCTCGGTCCGCCGACCCCCGATGAGTTGGCCGAGGCCATCCACCCCAAGGACCGCTTCATCGCCAGTGCCATTTTCCTCACCGCCCGGTCCAGCCCCGATGAGGCCGGCCCCCACGAATTCCGGATCGTCCGTCCCGACGGCGAGATCCGCTACGTCCACGAAGAATGCGTGATCGAGCGGGCGTCCAGCGGCATGCCACTGGCCGTCTTCTGCACCGTTCAGGATGTCACGGACCGGAAGCGGATCGAACTGGAACTGATCGTCGCCAAGGAGCAGGCCGAACGGGCCAACCAGGCCAAATCGTCGTTTCTGGCCAACATGAGCCACGAACTGCGCACGCCGCTCAACGCGGTGATCGGATTTTCCGACATGATGGTGCAGGAGTCTTTCGGACCGCTGGATAATGCGACCTATCTCGACTACGCCAACGACATCCTGTTCGCCGGCCGTCACCTGCTGGACATCGTCAACGATGTTCTGGACATGGCTCGGATCGAGGCCGGAGAGATCGTCTTCGAGGAGCGCGAAGTCCCGCTCGGCAGCCTGCTGAGCGATGTCGAGCGCCTGATACGGGAGCGGGCAAGCAGAGCCAGGCTGAGATTGTCCGTAACGCCGGCGCCCGCCGGCCTTTCGGTAACGTGTGACCGCCGCCTGCTGCGCCAGGCGCTCCTGAACCTGGTGGGCAACGCGGTCAAGTTCACCGAGGCCGGCGGCGATGTCGTTCTCTGTGCCCATGTCCTCTCGGACGGCCAGCTCTGCCTCGC
>NZ_JCACHA010001188.1:0-4826 GCF_059503625.1 Skermanella sp. | reverse complement strand
CGAAAAGTGGGAAGGTGAATTGGACCAATCGGTCCAAAATGGGTACGGAACTGGCGAGCTGCAACATCGCGTCAGTCCAACGCTGCCAGGATTGTCGTGACAACGTCGTCGAGTGCCTGAGCGTTCCGGTCGGCTTTCGCCATGACCTGAAGACCGCATAGAGCGTTGACGAAATATCGGGCAAGGGAACGAGCATCATGGCGGCGCGAGATCCCGCCTTCCTCCTGACCACGCGCGATCAGGCGGTGGAACAGCTCTTCCATCCGGTCCAGATGACTGGAAACCGCTGTGTGAACCGTTGGATCGTGGGGAGCGAGTTCGACCGCGCAGTTGACGGTCAGGCAACCTCGGCGGTCGCCATCCCCGCTCGGGCGTTCGATCACGCTGCGGAGCTGGACTTCGATCAGGCGGCGGGCGCATCCGCCAGAGCACACCGTCGCATCGAGCCGCGCGACCTCGCGATCGCCATATCGACGGAGGGCCGCCATGAAGGCATCGTGCTTGCTGCCGAAGAATTCATAGAAGCTGCTTTTGCTCAAGCCCATGGCATCGAGCAGATCCTGCATCGAGGTCGACGCATAGCCTTTGGTCCAGAAAACGTGCAGAGCACGATCCAGAGCTTCATCGGCATTGAATTCGCGTGGTCGTCCCATGGCAGGCGGCAGGCTCCCCAAATTCCTCACGCTGAAGAGATGGGTCTTCCGGACCGCTCAGTCCACAAAAATCTTTTGCAATTGCGGCGAGAGATAGATTTTGGGAAGGAGGCCGCCGAAAGCGATACCGGCGATTTGATCGCATGGCCGGGTTCGCTTTATCGGCGCCATCAAGGGACAGGGTATGAAAGACGCCGGATCAGGCGGCTTCGGAAACCGGCATCACGCCACCCAGGGCACCGTAGCCGCGGCGGTCATGGCGCATCGTGTAGAGCAGGTCTTCCAGGCTTTCACGGACGAAGGTATCGGTCTGACCGGCGAGTTCGGCTTCCGTAACTTCGATGAAGCGCTCGATCAACCGGGCATGAACACGGCTCGACTGGGCGATGCGGAGATCAGTGTTGCGACGAACATCGGTCATGATCGGCTCTCTCTTGAGGGTTTCTTCGAAGTGGCGTCTTGCTGTCCACGAGCCGATACTGACCTGAGAAACTTAACGACAAGTAAATAATGCCCGCTGACGGTTGGCAGTTTAAGGATTACCACTTTTATGAAAGTCATAGCCTGGCTTGTCGCAAGGCTTATCCGATCGAGCCTTTCAATATTTTGCCAATGGTCTTCATTTCGGTCTACCTCTTTCGAGTAAACCGGCTGGCCTCTCTGTTTCTGGGAGAGACGACATTGTAAGTTGATCTCTTTTTGTTGATACTGAAATTACTCAGCAAAATACGAAAGTTTGTAAGGGGAGGATTGGAAGTGAACGATTTGGCGGTGATCGACAGCCATGTCCATCTCTATGATCCAGCCGCTCTTTCGTATCCCTGGATGGCTGACATTCCCCAACTGAACAAACCCCATTCACCCGCCGACTTTGCGGCGGTCTGCGGGCCAGTCAGGGTGGAGGGCTTCATCTTCGTCGAAGTCGATACAGCACCTGGCGACCGGTTGGCGGAAGCGGAATGGGTCACAGCGCTTGCACTGCGGGACGACAGGATAAAAGCCATCGTCGCGGCGGCTCCGATCGAATTGGGCAACGCCGCACGCGCCGACATCGAGAACCTCAAGGCATTGCCGCTGGTACGCGGCGTCCGCCGCTTGATCCAGTCGGAACCCGATCCGGACTTCTGCATTCGTCCCGATTTCGTCGCCGGGGTCAGGCTGCTGACGGAATACGACCTCAGCTTCGACATATGCGTCTACCACCACCAATTGGGAGCGGCGGTAGAGCTGGCCAAACGGTGCGGACAGGTTCGCTTCGTTCTGGATCACGTCGGGAAGCCGGATATCCGTACCGGATCGCTGGACCCGTGGCGCGAGCATATCCGGGCAATGGCCGAGTTGCCGAATGTCTGGTGCAAGCTGTCCGGCATGGCAACCGAGGCGGACCACCAAGCATGGACCCGCGAAGACCTGCGGCCCTATATCGACCACGTGGTCGAGTGCTTTGGATTCGATCGGTTGATGTTCGGCGGCGACTGGCCGGTCAGCACACTGGCGACGGATTACCCGCGCTGGGTCGACACCATGCTGTGGGCGACAGATTCCTGCTCGGAAAGCGAGCGCAGACAGTTGTTCCGTGACACTGCCGCCGGGTTCTATCGTCTGCCGTGAGCGCGGAGCAGCCGTACCGGCGGCTTCGCGCTCACGGCCGACGGGTTCAGGCGGTGTAGTCCAGGTTCCAGTCCCTATAGCGCTCCGGATCGTTGGTCCATTCCTCACGGACCTTGACGTGAAGGAACAGGTGGACCCGGCGCTCCATCATCTCTTCCAGCTCGGTACGGGCGGCGGCACCGATCTGCTTGATCCGCTGCCCACCCTTGCCCAGGATGATAGCCTTCTGGCTGTCGCGCTCGATATAGACGACCATGGATATCTTGACGCTGCCGTCGTCGAACTCTTCCCAGCCTTCCGGTTCGACCGTGGCCGAATAGGGAAGCTCCTGGTAAAGCTGAAGGAACAGCTTTTCACGGACCAGTTCGGCCGCCAGCAGGCGCATCGGGATATCGGAGAGCTGATCGCCGGGGAAGTGCCACGGTCCTTCCGGCATGCGCGTCGCCAGCAGGTTGCGCAGATCCTTGACGCCGTCGCCCGTCTCGGCGGAGATCATGAAGGTATCGGTGAAGATGCCCTCGGCGTTCAGCGTGGTGGCGAGCGCCAGCAGCTTGTCGCGCTTGATCAGGTCGATCTTGTTGAGCGCCAGGATGACTTCGCGGCCGGAATCCTTGAGGCGCGCGATGATTGCGCGCGTGTCGGCATCGATCGACTTGCGTGCCGCATCGATCAGCAGCACGACGAGGTCGGCATCGGTCGCACCTTGCCACGCGGCGGCCACCATGGCGCGTTCCAGCCGCTTCTTGGGCGCGAAGATGCCGGGCGTGTCGATGAAGACGATCTGGCTGTCACCCTCGGTCGCAATCCCCAGCACCCGCGTACGGGTGGTCTGGACGCGCGGGGAAACGATCGAGACCTTCTGCCCGATGATATTGTTCAGCAAGGTCGATTTGCCGGCGTTCGGGGCTCCGACCAGAGCCACGAACCCGCAGCGCGGGTGTTCGGGCACATAGGCCGGTTCCGGCGCCGCCTCCTGGACGGGAGCCGGCTCTTGTTCGGGGACCTTGTCGTCGTCCGGAGCGGAAGTATCGTTACTCATTGATCTGTGCTCCAACGCGGCTCAGCATGGCGCTGGCCGCAGCTTTTTCCGCCGCCCGTTTCGAGTTGCCTTCGGCGGTCACGGCGTCATGACCTTCGACATGCACCCTGACCTCGAATTTCGGGCTGTGATCGGGGCCGCTCTGGCCCATGACTTCATAAACAGGCAGGGGTTTGCCCCTGCCCTGTGCCCATTCCTGAAGCGCCGTCTTGACATCCTGCGGCGGTCCGGCGGTCCGGTCGATCCGCTCCGCCCATCGTTCGCGGATGAACTTTTCCGCAGCCGGGAGGCCGCCGTCCAGGTACATCGCGCCGATGATCGCCTCGCAGCTGTCGGCCAGGATGGCGCCATTGGTGCGGCCACCCGATTCCGCCTCGCCCGTGGACAGACGCAGGTAGCGCCCCAGGTCGAAGGTCGATGCGACGGAACTCAGGGTCTCCCACCGGACCAGACTGGCGAGACGGCGAGCCAGAGCCCCCTCCCGCTCGGCCGGAAAGCGTTCCAGCAGCCAGTTCGCGATGACGACGCCCAATACACGGTCTCCCAGGAACTCCAGCCTCTCATAGGCCAGGCCAGGAGCCGGCGTACGCGACCCGCGCTTGCCGACCCTCTCCATGCCACTCAGGCTTGGATGGGTCACCGCGTCAGCCAGCAGCTCCGGACGCTTGAACCGGTGCCCCAGTGCGGCTGCAAGTTCGGAAAGGTCGGCGTCGACTGTCATGCTCTGCCCCACTCAGCTCACACCGTCGAAAATGCGGCCGAAGCGCACGGCCCAGGGCCACTTCCAGAACTCCCAGAAGCTGGAGCCTTCGTCGATCGAGAAGAACAGGAACTCGGCCCGGCCGACAAGGTTCTCCACCGGCACGAAGCCGACCATCGAGCTGACGCGGCTGTCGAGCGAGTTGTCGCGGTTGTCGCCCATGGCGAAGAAGTGATCCTCCGGTACGGTATAGAGCTGGGTATTGTCGAGTGAGCCCGTATCGCTTTCCTCTATGATCCGGTGCTTGCGGCCATTGGGCAGGGTTTCGACGTACTGGGCGACGCGAACCTGACGGCCGAACTGGTCGGTCGTGACGAAGTCTTCGACCCGGTCGCGCTTCACCGCCTCACCGTTGATATGCAGGATTCCGCCGATCACCTGGATGCGGTCGCCGGGCAATCCGATGATCCGCTTGATATAGTCGGTCTTGTTGTCGCGCGGCAGCTTGAACACGGCGACGTCGCCGCGCTCCGGCTTGGTGTAGAGCACCCGGCCGTCGAACACCGGCGCACCGAAGGCGACCGTGTATCGGCTGTAGCCATAGGAGAACTTGGAGACGAACAGATAATCGCCCACGAGAAGCGTCGGGATCATCGATCCCGACGGAATGTTGAACGGCTCGTAGGCGAATGTACGGACGCCAAACGCGATGACGACGGCGTAGACGACCGTCTTGATGGTCTCGCCGATGCCGCCGCTCTTGTTCTTCTGCATCGAATCGATCTGCTTTCTGGTCAGTTCTGTCATGGCATGACGCCACCCG
>NZ_JCACHA010001187.1:0-4826 GCF_059503625.1 Skermanella sp. | reverse complement strand
TTACCGGTACAAACAGGTAAGCGACGGAACGCTCTGAGGTGGAGCCTGTTCTGGAAAAAACTAGCCTGGTGATGCTGATCCATCGGCTGTTGAACCGGTAGAACGTCCAGATACCACACCCAGGTCATGGCCTGATCCTGACCGGTTTTGGCGGAGGGGCAGATGACACAGGACGATCTGGTCGAACTCTCCCGCCTTTTTACTCTGTGGCTGGCTGCGCTGCCGGGAGAGTCTCCGGTGCGCGAGGTGGCTGAGGAAATCGATAAGCTGATCGCTCATGATGCCGCCGCAGGACGTTTACCGCCAGTAGACAAGGATGCATGAATGGATCGAACAGACATGGACACCGAACGCTGTGTCACCGAGCTGCTGGCGCTGAAGGACGCTCCCGACGATGATCTGTTGGACCAGGTCGAGGTGATCGGCGAAAGGACAGCGCGCCACATGTTGTTTGACGAGGCTACTCGCCTACAGCATGGCGATCTGCTAACGGCGACGGATTGCGCCGCCCTGGCTGACCGCATCGACGCCTTGATCCGGCCTGCGTGACGCTCCCAGCTGAGGGTCAACCAGGATCCAGCCTTGGCGCCTTCGATCTTGAGGACTTGGATTTCGAAGTCCGGCGAAGGCTTCTGTCCAACTCACGCTCTGTCCTGTCGGACTCCTCCATGACTTTCGCCTGCTCCCGGATCATCTCGCGGGTCACGGATAGCAAACGTTTGAGAAGGCGCATCATCTGACCGTCAACCCCTATGAAGGGACATATGACTTGAACCAGTTCAGGTCTTCCATATGCCGGAAAGGAATGTTTTTACCGTCCAAGTGGACTGATGCCATGACCGATGTCCCACTGCCGCCGAGGGTTTCACGAAGTAACGTTCCATTTGAGCAAAATTGCTAGCGGTGTCTCAACGGAATGTCGGGGGCTCGCACTTGCGGCTGTCGTGGCCCGCTTTCCTATGGTTTTACGCCACTTCATTGCGATCGGCCGAACAGTTACACAGCTGTGGTCAGTATAGGCTAACACCTTTCTGGTTTGCCTAGAATGTGTCGTTCCCTTGTGAAACCGTCAGATCGTGCACGCATCGACCACACGATCCGACTTGTTATTCAAGGGCTCTGGGCGCTCGCCAGAGCGCAGGAGGCGGTACGGCAAGCGGCAATCCTGACGGAGAAAGCCGAGGCCAGCGTGGTGCGCCGGCAGAACGACCGCACCTCCATATAACAGCCTTTCCATATCTTCCGATTTCCCTGAGGCCGAAAGCGTGTTTCCGGTGGCCGTTACGCGCTAACCTCGGACAAAGGGGAACCGACCCGCAACAGGTTGCCGTCTGGATCGATGTGCGCGAACTCGCGCAGCCCGTAAGCTGTATCCCTGGGGAGTGTCAAGCGCCCCTCTACAGCAGTGGCCTGCCACGTGGCATACAGCGCATCGGCATCATCGACATAGAGGTAGCACGCCGAGGCGGAGGTTTTCGGGTCTAGAGTCGGAACCCGCGTCAGATGCAGCGAAACCGGCCCCCAGGTGAGGAATCCATATTCCGGGTCATCAGCCCAGGTTTCCGCGTAGGCGGTTCCTTTAAAACCAAGACGTCGATAATGCGCCAGCGCCGCCGGGACGCTTCGCACCGGCAAGATCGGAACTGCCCGCTTGAACTCCACTGCCATCGACGCGCACCGTCTTACGAAACATGACGTCCTTCATGTTACATAAACCGGAGCTTCGGGCGAGCAGTTTGATCTTGATGCCATCAAGTACCACCGTTGCGCGATCAAGGGGTCACAACATGGAATAGGTTCGGACATAACGCTGAGGAGCCAAGCTCCCGAACGGCGCAAAATGGTGGTTTGCGATCCGTCTGCTTCCGAGCAGTGAGTTGCGAACGATCAAGATTCATTTACGCTTAGGATCGTTCTCCAGCCACGCTTGAGTGGGAAGCACCCGGGAGCATTTCCCTCGCGGTTGCATCTGGGCATCAAAGGGTCGGATGAAGGCTCCGGACCATGCTGGCGCTTTCGAGCAGCGCAGCAACGTGCAGGATTGTGGACTCGGCGAGCCAACTGCCGACGACTTGAACGTTGATCGGCAGGCCCTCCCTGCTCGTGCCGAAGCGCATCGAGACGCCGGGCAGCCCAGTGACGTTGAGCGGCACGGTCGCGCCCTGGAGGTAGGTGGCGTCGACCGTCTGGCCATCGATGACGAACTCCTCGACGCCGTGCTTGTGCGCCGGTATCGGCAGCACATGCGTGATCAGTGCGTCATAGCTGCGAAAGTATGCCGCATAGCCGTCACGCAGGCGCTCTGCGGCCTGCTCGGCCTCGATGAAGTCCTTCATGGATGTGTCGGGCAGCGAGAGCATGGTCTTAGCCATCTTGTACATCTGGTCTTCGTGGCCTGCCGTCGTCTCCTGGAACGCGGGCTTCATCTCCATGACGTGCAGACGATTGAACACGTCGAGCGCGAAATCCCGCTCCAGCGCCGGAATGCTCACCTGCTCGACATGGACGCCAACATCCTTCAGCGCCTCGGCCGCCGCCTTGACGGTCGCCGCCACCTCGGGATCGACGGGCCCAAAGCCGGGTCCGACCATCCAGCCCACGCGAAGCTGGCGACCGGGCTGACGGCCGATGCCGGCATCGAACTGGACGGTACTGGTCGCGAAGGCGTCCTGACCATCAGGCCCGGCGAGCTGCGAGAAGGCCAGCGCGATGTCGCGAACCGAACGGGCCATCGGCCCGACATGCCAGAAGCGGCGCGGTGCACGTGGCCAGATACCGGTCATGGGCACGCGGCCATGCGTTGCCTTCATGGAGGTGATACCGATCTGCGCCGCAGGGCCGCGTACGGAGATGGCGAGATCGGTGCCGAGACCGATCGGCGACATGCCCGCCGCAATAGCCGCCGATTCACCGCCGCTTGATCCGCCCGGCGTACGGGTCAAATCCCAAGGATTGTTCGATCGGCCGGAGAGCAGATTGTCGCTCTCGATCCAGTAGGAAAACTCGGGAAGGTTGGTCTTGGCCAGCAGGATGCCGCCGGCCTTCTTCATGCGTGCGACGCTGGTCGCGTCTGCATCGGGAAGGCGGCCCTTGAAGATCGGCGAACCGCGCTGGGTCAGGACGCCGACGGTGTCGATCGAGTCCTTCACTGTGAAGGGGACACCGTGCAGTGGGCCAAGTTCATCACCAGACAGGACCGCCGCCTCCGCCGCCTTCGCGGCTTTGAGCGCGCCGTCGGCCACGGTAACGATCGCGTTGATCCTGGGGTTTACGGCGGCGATGCGGTCGAGGTGCGCTTGTACGATCTCGACTGGGGAGACCTCCCTGGTGCGGACCAGCTCGGCCAGCTTCGTTGCATCGGAAAAGATGATGTCATTGCTCATTGTCGTCTTTCTACCTACCAGTTGGTAGGGGAAAGCTAGGGCTTCCATTTCCGCCTGTCAACCCCTACCTAACACATGGTAGGGTGCGGCGATCGACGAGTAGGGAACTGAGATGAGCAAGAGCGAAGAGATTTTGGCGGCGGCCAGGCAAAGCGCGCAGGCGCACGGTTACGGCGGCTTGAACTTTCGCGACCTGGCCGAGGAGGTCGGCATCAAGCCCGCGAGCATCTATCACCATTTTCCGAGTAAAGCCGATCTCGGGGCTGCAGTAGCGAAGCGCTATTGGGAGGATACCGCTGCCGATTTGGAAGCCATAGTCACGGAAACACCCGATGCAATAAGTGCCCTCCGCAGGTATCCGCAGATCTTCCGACGATCTCTCGAAAGAGAAAATCGGCTTTGCCTGGGCAGTTTCATGTCAGCCGAATACGACGATCTTCCGGAGCCGGTGAAGCTGGAGGTCCAAACCTTCGCCGACGTCAATGTGGCCTGGCTGGCCAAGATGCTCGTCTCAGCTGGGGCCGCAAAATCTGGCCAGGACGCCCAAGCCAGAGCCCGCGCGATCTTTGCGTCGGTCGCAGGCGCACAGCTGATGGCAAGGAGCCGCTCGGACATCGCACTCTTCGACGCGCTCATTGATGCATATCAGGCGACCGGGCTCCTACCGTCTTTCCGGACGAACGGCAGCGTGTTGCAAGGAGGAGAATAAGGCCGAGGAGGCCCCGTGCCCCGCTGTTGATCAGGCGACGCGGGCGGAGTTCGGGCGTCCAAGGTCGAGCATTCGGTTGAGGACTGCGGTGGCGATGGTGATCTTGGTGGCCCGGGCTTGGTCGCTGTGGAAACGCAGTCCGTCACCGATGACATGCTTCCAGCGCGCGAATTGGCCCTTGATGCGGGCCCTTTCATTGTAGCCGCTGTCGCGCTGCCAAGCCATTCTCCCTTTCCCGGCGATCGCTTGGATGTGGCAGTCGCGCTGGAGTTCGACTTGTGAGGCGTCATCGACGTCGCGGTCGGTGAGGATGGAAGCGACAATCCGGCTAGTCACCGCGTCAAAGCCGAATTCTGCACGAACGGGCGGGCTCCTGATTGCCGAAATCCCGATCATGCTGCGCCGAACCCGGCTGCACCAGTCGGATTTGGCACCCGACCTTACGAAGCCTAAATAGTCGCTAGCGGCATCATTCTGCTCCGCCTCCCCACCCACGCAGGGGGCCCGGATTTGGGCGGAGCGTTGATCTCTTCCAAACACATCAAGTCGGTAGATGTTGATGGCATTCTAGCGAAGATCATCTGGCCTGAAATTTCCGGAAATACGATCCATGGCCCTTTTGAGCGTTAGCGCCGCAGTCGTGGCATTCGGATCCCTGTGTCTGTCCTTGTGATGAAGCCGCTGGTCAGTACCAAAATCTCTCAGCCGGCTCCGCGGACCCGCTGCATTGGCTT
>NZ_JCACHA010001186.1:0-4829 GCF_059503625.1 Skermanella sp. | reverse complement strand
TCTCCTCAAGGTAGCTGTATCGAAAACTATGCTCGTAAACAATGTCCGAAAAGAATACTTGTCGGACGGTGTGGCACCGGCCGGTACGGCCAGCGCTTCTGGATGCCGGGGCTGGGGTTCCAGAAAATTATATGAGTCTCAATGTAAAGCCGTTTTGGCTTGGTATTTGACCTCAACCTACTGTAGGTAAACGATGATTTCACCAGTGAGGGAGCTGAGGATGACGGCATGCGGTGCGGACTGAGCGATGGCTGACCTGTTCGTCGCCGGCGCGATCGTCACGGCGCTGGAGCGGGCCGCCGTCGCCATCGGCCGCCTCGACGCCGCTCTGGCCGGCTCCCCGCTCCGGCGGGCCTGGACCTTCTGGAGCGAACTCGACGCCGCCCGCCGCCACGCCGGGGCCGACGGCAGGAAGGTCGATCTGTTCCGCCTCGCCGCCCACCTCCACGGCCTGCCGCTCCGGCTCGGCGACACCACCTCGGTACCCGAGCGCGGCCGCGAGATCGCCGGCCTGAACTACGCGGTCGAGCTGCGCTCCTGGATGGCGGCCCCCGATCCTGAACAGGTACGCCTGCGCGACGTCGCCCTCGACAGCCTGCGGAACTGCGGTGGCGGTCAGCCGGCGCTGGTCGCCGCCGCCCAGGGCATGCTGGACTGGCTGGCGGGACAGGGTAGCCGGCCTGCCATCCGGACCGCCGTGCCGCTCTACCTGCGCAACCGCGGGGTCACGATCCACGCACTGGCCGCCGTCACCGGCGGCGATGCCCTGCGGGCTGGGTCGGACGATCCCGACGGCTTCGCGGTGCGCTTCCTCGACGCTGTCCGGCGCGAGGCTGCGGACGGCCGCGACATGCTGCTGACGATGGAGCGGGAATGGCACGACGCGCGGACAAAGGTCGGTCGGCGCGCCGGCGCCCGGTCGAATTCCCGGCTGCCTGCCGCGGTCGATCTCCTGGCCGCCTCGCCGCTCCTGTCAATCTCCGCCCTCGCCGAGGCGCTGGGCTGCTCGATCGAAGGCGCCTCGCAGATGCTGGACACCCTGGTCCAGCTCGAGGTCGCCGCCGAGGTGACCGGCCGGACCGGACGGGGGGCGCGTCGGCTCTATGGCCTCAAGCGCCTGCTGCCGATCCGGGCCGTGACCACGGCAACCCGACGCCGGACGACGATTGGGCAGCGGGGACGGCCGAAGCGGATCCTGACCGCACCCTTTGCCGAACTGACCGGCAGCCCCAGCGCGGCCGAAGTGACGCCGGACGTGGAGCCCGCCGAGCCGGCGCGTCTGGCGCCCGCGAGCTTCGACTTCGACGCCCTGGATCGGCTGCTCGCCGCCGCCGACGAGCGGACCGGCAACGTTCGCCGCCTGCTCGACCGGATCGCCCGCGGCAACAAGCCTGTCCTTATGAATGGCGAAACAGAAGAACCAGGAACGTCCGTGTCCTGATCGTGCCGGGACCGGAGGATTGGTCTTGGAGGCTGGAACGCAACCAAGCCGGCCAGACAGCACATTGCCGGCCTTCCGACCATGAACTGACAGGCCGGCTTCGGGCCTCGTTGTGAACGAGGCCAGTCTCTACGCCGATCAGAGCGGATTGGCCATGGCGAACTCGTCGAGAATGAAGTCGACCCATTGATGGAAATGGACGGCATCCACCGACGTGCTCAATGGCCGCGACCTGAGCGGCCGGTCCATCGCCTTGCTTCTGGCAAGATTAAGCCATCTCTGCCGCTGCTGCGCTACCATGGTACTCAGCAGATACATGGCGCGGCAGGCAGGCCGATCGAGATCGCGGGTCATGCCGGCGGACCAATCGGCCGGCTGACCACTACGACCCTGAAGAACGAGATCGCCGAACATGGTGGTGAGCCAGCGTTCGAAGACGCGCGCCGGGCGGTCGACCTTGACCCTGTGCCGGCCGCACCACGCGGACCATACGTCGACCAGAGCGTCGATGGGAGCGCCCGGAAATTCCGCCCGCAGCCGATCCCGCGCCTGTCTGGTCAGCCTGCGCCCCAGCAGGGCCGGACTGATCTCCGGCCCCGTACCGACCGGCGGCAGATCGAGCGCCAGCTGGGTGGCGGCATCCTGGGACGTGGCCTCCATCTTGGGCGGCGGCAGAATGCCGGCGGGTCCCTCGACGACGAAGGTGACGTGCGTCCGGCGGCGCGTCCTTTCGTCGGCGATCAGCTCATATCGCACATGGAACGACGCGTACCTGTTTATCTCCTCGACGGCGACCCTGAGGACGCGGCGCTCGAACGCGCCCCATGAATCGTAGCTCGAAGCCGCCGCGTTCAGCACTTGGCGAAGATCTCCGACGGAGACGGTCCAGGAAAAGGTTTCACGGTCGGCATTGGCGCACAGCAGCTGATACAGGCGGTGGCTGTAGCCGGAGGTGAGCTTGGCCAGTACCTTGAGCTGAACCAGGAAGCGTTCGCCGCGCACCGACATCAGCTTCTCGAGCTCGGGACTGAAGCGCCAGTACACGATACCCTGGTTTTCGGGTACGTCGGACAGCGTCACGAGGCTGATGTTCATGTGGCGCAGGTTGTCGTCGCCCGGCGCGAAATAGCCGATGGTGATCACCGAGCCCTGAAGCTTCTTGGCTGCGGCCAGCAGGCTTTTGTTGCTCTTGTGGCCCTCCCACCCCATTGCCCGCTTGATGTCGGTGGCAAGCGCCGAATAAAGGATCGTGCCGGGCTGGGACCTGCCGCTGGCAACCACGTTGACGACCGAGTCGGTCGCATGCGCCAGCATCGCGTCCAGCAGCTTGCGGTCGGTCACGGAAAGCTCGGGATCGACGACCTCGATCAGCTCCCTGACCTTGAGAAAACTCGGATCGCCGTGAATCCAGTTGGAAACGGCCAGGGGGCTGGTCCGCGGGGAGGGGTCCGCCTGCACGGCCCGCGCTTTCCGGAGCGGTTCCGGGTCAGACACTGCCTGGTCGTCGATGTCCTGCAAGAAAACCCCACCCGCTCTCGGTTTCCACCATGGCCCCCGTTCCGTCATGGTGACTCGTTGGGGTCCATGCTGGCAACCCGGCACGCACGCGAAAAAGCATCAGGATGACGCAACAGGGGCCATAAAGGCATCCTCGCTCCCGCATGGCATCCAGCGTCGAATGGAATCCGGCCGATCAAGGATCGGCCAGCCAGCGCGCTGGCACCGAACGGTTGCGCCGCCCGCCCGGCTGCCCCATTCCACCTGCGGACAGATGCCGTCATGCCCCCTGCAACGTCATCGTGACGCACCGGAGGGAGTAACGGCGCCGGTGCGGCATCTGCGCACCGGACCTGCGCATCCATGGTCCCGATCCCGTCACGGTGACTTATCAGGGGGCATGACGGCAACCGAGCGCCTTTGCCCCAAGTCGGTGAAGGACACACGTCGCCGCGATGCTCATGATCCGGTCCCATCGCCCCGCCTTTATGGCCTCCGATGCGTCACGGTGACGGATCGGAGGTCATCATGGCCGGAACTGGGTCCGCCGCACCTCCTGAGGAATGGGATGCTGCGCCTTCCATGACGATTCAGAGGGCATGAAGGCTCGGCAGCGAGCGGTCGACCGGTCCGGACCGTCGCGGCAGGTCTTGACCTCATGGGATTCGCACGCAGTGACGCGCCATGGGGCATGCAGGCACCGGGGCCAACGGCGCCATCATGCTCCACTCGATGTCACGATGTCGGCTCAAGGGGCATCGAGGCACGGCCACGGATGCCAGTATTCCCTCCGGGACGTCACTGTGACGCCGCGGGGGCCGTAATGGCGATGAATGATGCTGAAGCCATGCCTTGAATGAACCCTGCATAACACCACGGAGAACCATCAGCGACCAATTCGACCCGGCGGCCTCCGGTTTCGCCGCCTTCCACGGAGCGGTAATCGTGCGAGCGCCGGATCGAGGGCTGGGTCAGCCGATACCGCGGATGACATGTCACGGCTCGACGCCGTTTTTGGAAAGGAATGACTGCATGGAGGAGCAATCCAGGCAGAGAGTTGGTCTTGTGCCCATCGCAATCTTCCAGCATCCGGACTGCGGCTGCGAGGAGCAGGGTATCTATGGCTTCATGTCCACGCATGCCTGCCGACGCGGCTATCTGTGGCTGGGTCTCGCGACCATTGCCGAAGCCGTGAAACTGGACCGCGGCAAGGTCCGCAGACGTCTGGAGAAGATGACGGCATTGGGATTCGTCGAGCGGCTGCCTCATCCCGACCCGGCAATACGGTGCTGGATGTACCGGCTGACGGGGCACGCCCATCTTGTCGACGGACTGCTTGGAGAAGATGCCGGTCCAAAGGCCGGACTCTCGCGGAACCCTGCTGGAGAGCGGGTTTCCGCCGATGACGAACGGCACGACGAACACGAACACCTTGAACACCTTACAGAAGATTCTCTCTCTCGCGCGACGAAGCGCGCGCAGGGAGAGCCGGGCATGAAAGCCGGGACAGGATCGGAGCCGAGCAAACCGGCTGTTCCGGAATGCCCTGCTCCACTGTCTCCCGGATGGACCCCGACCGACGCCGATCTGGCATTCGCCGGCACCGCTCGAAGCGACCTGACGGCTTCAGACGTGGCCGCCGTGACCGCAAAGTTCGTTGACCGGTACGGCGGCCAGCGGCTTCCCGACCCCTCATCAATCTTCCGTTCCTGGATCAAGAGAGAGATCAAATCCGATGTCCATGACGCCCGGAACCACAATACTGGATCCCACCGGGATGGCACCACCAGCACCAGCACCAGGATCCACGATCATCGAGGCATCGCACAGCGGAACCGCGCGGCCGCCGACGATTGCCTACGCCGTATCCTGGCACGACGAACCGAGCATC
>NZ_JCACHA010001185.1:0-4831 GCF_059503625.1 Skermanella sp. | reverse complement strand
CCGGCAAGCCGGTGCAGGAGGACGCGGCGGCGGGCTAGGCGACCTTCGGGTCCATCTTGGGCGTCGAACGGGCACGCGAGCAGGCGCGCCTGATCGCAGATCAGGCCGCCCGTCACCTGGATATTTTCGATGAACGTGCGGATTTGCTGAAGTCCGTCGCAACCTATGTCGTTGAGCGGCGTCATTGACAGGCGTCAACTTGAGCGGCGCGTCTGACCAGAGGAGGTCGTATTGACCGCTACCAGTAAAACTCCGTTGCTCGACCGCTGCATGGTTCCGGCGCAGGTCCGGAAGCTGAAACCCGACCAGCTCCGGCAGCTGGCGGATGAATTGCGCACCGAGACGATCGACGCGGTCTCCGTGACCGGCGGTCATCTGGGCGCCGGGTTGGGCGTGGTCGAGTTGACGGTGGCGCTTCACTATGTCTTCGATACCCCGGCCGACCGGCTGATCTGGGACGTCGGCCATCAGGCTTACCCGCACAAGATCCTGACCGGACGGCGCGACCGCATCCGTACGCTCCGCCAGGGCGCCGGGCTCTCAGGCTTCACCAAGCGGTCGGAGAGCGAATACGATCCGTTCGGCACCGCCCACAGCTCGACCTCGATCTCGGCGGGCTACGGCATGGCCGTGGCGCACAAGCTGGCCGGGAAGAGCAACCATACCATCTGCGTGATCGGCGACGGTGCGATGAGCGCCGGCATGGCCTATGAGGCCATGAACAACGCCGGCAGCGACGACGACAGCCGTCTGATCGTCATCCTGAACGACAACGACATGTCGATCGCCCCGCCGGTCGGCGCCATGAGCGCCTACCTGTCGCGGCTGATCTCGTCCAAGCCCTATCTGAGCCTGCGCCATCTGGCGAAGGACATCGCCGAGAAGTTCCCGCGCCCGCTGAAGCAGGCGGCCCGGCGGGCGGAGGAATACGCCCGCGGCATGGTGACGGGCGGCACCCTGTTCGAGGAGATGGGCTTCTACTACGTCGGTCCGATCGACGGCCACAACCTGGACCATCTGCTGCCGGTCTTGCAGAACCTGCGCGACAGCGAGGACAGCGGACCGGTGCTGGTCCATGTCGTGACCCAGAAGGGCAAGGGCTTCGCCCCGGCGGAAGCTTCCGCCGACAAGCTGCACGCCGTGTCCAAGTTCGACGTGGTGACCGGCGCCCAGGCCAAGGCCAAGTCGAACGCGCCGACATACACGCGGGTCTTCGCCGAAGCCCTGGTCAAGGAGGCCGAGGCCGACGACAAGATCATCGCTGTTACGGCGGCGATGCCGTCGGGCACCGGGCTGGACGTCTTCGCCAAGCGCTTTCCGCGCCGGATCTTCGACGTCGGCATCGCGGAGCAGCACGCGGTGACCTTCTGCGCCGGTCTGGCGACCGAGGGTTTCAAGCCGTTCGCCGCGATCTACTCGACCTTCCTTCAGCGCGGTTACGATCAGGTCGTCCACGACGTGGCGCTCCAGTCGCTGCCGGTCCGCTTCGCGATCGACCGGGCGGGTCTGGTCGGCGCCGACGGCGCCACCCATGCCGGTTCCTTCGACGTGGCCTATCTGGGCTGCCTGCCCAACATGGTCCTGATGGCGGCCTCCGACGAGGTCGAACTGATGGACATGGTGGCGACGGCGGCGGCGATCGACGACCGTCCCAGCGCGTTCCGCTATCCGCGCGGCGAGGGCGTCGGCCGCGACATGCCGGAGCGGGGGCGCGTGCTGGAGATCGGCAAGGGCAGGATCGTCCAGGAAGGCACCAAGGTAGCGTTGCTGAACTTCGGCGCCCGTCTTCAGGAGTGCATCACCGCCGCGCAGGACCTTGCGGCGCGCGGGCTGTCGACCACCGTCGTCGATGCCCGGTTCGCCAAGCCGCTGGACGAGGACCTGATCCGCCGCGTCGCCACCAGCCATGAGGTGGTCATCACGATCGAGGAAGGCTCGGTCGGCGGTTTCGGCAGCTTCGTCCTGCATTTCCTGGCTGGCGCCGGCTTGCTCGACCAGGGGCTGAAGATCCGGCCGATGGTGTTGCCGGACCTTTTCCTGGACCATGACAGTCCGGCAAAGCAATACGACGAGGCCGGTCTCACCGCGCGGCACATCGTCGGTACGGCGCTGAAGGCGCTGGGCGTCGACGCAATCGGTCAAGGCGTCGCCCGGGCTTGAGGATAGGTGTTCCGGTAAGCGCAGCATGTCTCGAGAGAACTTCGAGGCATGCTGCGGCCGCTTGGGCACTAAGCAGGCAAAGCAACAAAATTGCCTGAAAGTCCGGGATGTTTGAAACCCTGTGTTGCTGAACGTGTCATGATCGCCTCACTTTAATTTAATGGCTTATGCTACACATAATTCGGCTGACAGGAACAGCATTCCCGAGTAAAGAGGCCCTGTTTAACCGGCCCTTAACCAACGTCCAACTCATGCCGCACCATAACTCCGAAATCTACGTTCCAGACGCGCTTCGCGAAGGACTGGTTTGCTGAGTTGCGGGCATGTCAGGCAAGCAAAATCTAACCATTCCGGTAAAGATCAAAATGACGATCCCGACAAGCGGTGCGCAGACCTCATGATCGATAAAGACAATTTCACGCTTTCTGTTGTAATTCCTTGCTACAACGAATTGCATACCATCCGGACCATTGTCGATCGTGTCCGCGCCGCGGATGTCCGTCAGATCGAAATCATCATCGTCGATGACTGCTCGCGCGACGGCACCCGCGAACTGCTGAAGTCGGAAATCGCGCCGCTGGTCGAGAAGATCGTCTATCACGAAAAGAACCAGGGCAAAGGCGCCGCTCTGCGCACCGGGTTCGCTCATGCGACGGGCGACATCGTCCTGATCCAGGACGCCGACCTTGAATACGATCCGCAGGAATACCCGGCACTGATCGATCCGATCCTCAACCGTGGCGCCGATGTCGTCTACGGGTCACGGTTCGTCGGCGGCGGTGCCCATCGCGTCGTCTATTTCTGGCACATGCTGGCAAACCGTTTCCTGACATTCGCGTCGAACTGTTTCACCAACATCAATCTCACCGATATGGAGACCTGCTACAAGGTGTTCCGGCGCGAGATCATAAAGTCGGTGACGATCGAAGAAGACCGCTTCGGTTTCGAGCCGGAAATCACGGCAAAGCTGGCGAGGAAGCATGCCGTTTTCTACGAGGTCGGCATTTCTTATTACGGGCGGACTTATGACGAGGGCAAGAAGATCGGTCTGAAGGACGGCTTCAGGGCGATCTACGCGATCGTCAAATATTCCGTTTTCAAAACAGCGTAAGTGCGGATCGTAAGATGACGAATGGCGTCTCGCAGATCCTCCGTTACCTTCCGGGTGCGGTCGGATACCTGTTCGTCGGCGGGCTGAGCGCGCTGATCGAGTGGGCGGTATTCTTTGGGGCGGTGACGTTCCTCGACCTCCATTATGCCGTCGCCATCTTCATCGCTTTCATCGTCGCGACATTCAACAACTGGTATCTGTCGTCCAAGCTGATCTTCCGGTCATCCGGCAGGTCCACCGGCGAGGAGTTCATGCTGGTCTATCTGGTCAGCGGCTTCGGCTTGCTGATCAATTTCATCGTCACGTCGGCCAGCATCGAAGCGCTGGGCATGGGGCTGATGATCGCCAAGATCTGCGGCACCGGATCGGCCTTCGTGTGGAATTATGCGGCCCGGCAGTTCTTCGTGTTCGACCGCAATCCCCGGCTCACGGTGCGCGGCCGCTGACACGGGCGGGGCGGGATCCGGAGGAGCATCAGTATCTCCGGCGGCCCCGATGTCCTTGAGTGGACACGCCGCATCCTTATGATGTATGTGCCTTGAGCGCTCCGGCCTTTCGCCCAGAAACTCTCGCCTAGAAGCCCTTCGCCAAGAAACCCCTCGCCAAGAGAAAATTCGAATTATGACAAACATGAGCACACGCAAGCGCGTTCTGGTAACAGGTGGGGCTGGGTTCCTGGGATCGCACCTGTGCGAGCGGCTGCTTTCGCGAGGCGACGAAGTTATTTGCGTGGACAATTATTTCACCGGTGCCCGCGACAACATTCTTCATCTGCTGGCCAATCCTCGTTTCGAGGTCATCCGGCACGATATCTGCTTCCCGCTTTACCTGGAAGTGGATGAGATATTCAATCTGGCCTGTCCGGCTTCCCCGATCCACTATCAGTTCGATCCGGTACAGACGGTCAAGACCAGCGTTCACGGTGCTATCAACGTGCTGGGGCTGGCGAAGCGGGTAAAGGCCAAGATCTTCCAGGCCTCGACTTCGGAAGTCTACGGCGATCCGGCTGTCCATCCGCAGCAGGAAGGCTACTGGGGCAACGTCAACCCGATCGGTCCGCGCGCCTGCTACGACGAGGGCAAGCGTTGCGCCGAAACGCTTTTCTTCGATTATCACCGGCAATACGGCGTGAATATCCGCGTGGTGCGCATCTTCAACACCTACGGTCCCCGGATGAATCCGCAGGATGGCCGCGTCGTTTCCAACTTCATCGTACAAGCGCTTCAGGACAAGCCGATCACGATCTATGGCGACGGCAGCCAGACCCGGTCGTTCTGCTATGTGGACGACCTGATCGAAGGCTTCATCAAGCTGATGGATGCGCCGGATACCGTGACCGGACCGGTCAATATCGGCAATCCGGGAGAGTTCACGATCCGTCAGCTGGCCGAGATCGTGATCGAGATGACCGGGTCGCGGTCGGAGATCGTGCAGATGCCCTTGCCGCAGGACGATCCCCTGCAACGGCGTCCGGATATCACGAAGGCGCGCGAGCTGCTGGACTGGCAGCCGGCCATTCCCTTGCGCCAGGGACTCGAGCGGACGATAGAGTACTTCAAG
>NZ_JCACHA010001184.1:0-4835 GCF_059503625.1 Skermanella sp. | reverse complement strand
GACATCGCTGTCGTAGAAGTAGAGGCCGGTGACCGCGAAGTTGGACTTGGGCTTGACGGGCTTCTCTTCGATGTCGGTGACCCGGCCGGTGTGGTCGAAGGCGACCACACCGTACCGTTCCGGATCGGCGACCTGATAGGCGAAGACCACGCTGCCCTGGGTCACCTTGGACGCCCGCTGGAGGCGGTCGGTGATGCCGTAGCCGAAGAAGATGTTGTCGCCCAGGATCAGCGAGACGGGATCGTTGCCGATGAAGTCCTTGCCGATGATGAAGGCCTGCGCCAGCCCGTCGGGGCTGGGCTGGACCGCATAGCTGATGTTCATCCCCCACTTGGAACCGTCGCCCAGAAGCCGGGCGAACAGGTCCCGGTCCTGGGGAGTGGTGATGATCAGCACGTCCCGGATACCCGCCAGCATCAGCGTGGTCAGCGGGTAGTAGATCATCGGCTTGTCATAGACGGGAAGAAGCTGCTTGCTCACCACGCTGGTGATGGGAGCAAGCCGCGTCCCCGACCCGCCGGCCAGGATGATCCCTTTCATTATTCCGCGGCCTCGGACCGGCGCAGGGCGTCGATTTCAGCTTCCGGAATGTCGAAGATGCCGCCGTACAGCTCGACCTTGCGGATGATCTCGTGCCACTTGACCAGGTTCTTGTACCAGTCGAGCGTGATCGTCTCGGTGGTGCGGTCCAATTCGCCGCTGTCGAGCTTGGCGGCGATCTCGCGGATACCGTCCTGGGCGACCAGCTTGGCCTTCCAGCCGAGCGCTTCGATCTTGTCGAACGAGACGCGGTAGGACCGGGTGTCGGCATCGCCGTACCACTCGATCTCGACCTTGTTCGGCAGGGTATCGACGACGATCTGGGCGAGCTGGCCGAGCTGGTAGTTGTTGACCTCGGAACCGACGTTGAAGATCTTGCCGTTCACCTTTTCAGCAGGTGCCGTCAGCATGAAGATCTGGGCCGACGCGGTGTCGCGGACATGGACCATCGGGCGCCACTGGCTGCCGTCGCGCATCAGCGGAAGCACGTTGGTCTTCCAGGCGCCGTAGGTCATGCCGTTGATCGCGAGGTCGAGACGCATGCGCGGGCTGTAGCCGTACACGGTGGACTGGCGCAGCACGATGACGGTGAACTTGTCGTCGGCCAGCGGCAGGACGCCGTGCTCGGCCTGCTCGTTCGCCTTGGCGTACGTGGTCAGCGGGTTGGTCGGCGTTTCCTCGTTGGCAATCACGCCGTCCGGCTGGAAACCATAGATGCTGCAAGAGGACGGCAGGATGTAGCGCTTGACGCCGGCCTGCTTGGCCAGCTCGGCGCAGCGCACCCGCGCCTTGTGGTTGACGGCCCAGGTGACGTCCTGGAACAGTTCACCACTGGGATCGTTGGAAATGGCAGCCAGATCGATGACCGCGTCGATACCCGCGAAATCCTCGACCTTCAGGCGGCGTACGTCTTCCCGGACCATTTCCAGGTCGGGATGGGACTTCAGAAGCTCATGACCGAAAAAGAACCGGTCGACCGCACGCACGGCATAGCCCTGCTCGAGCAGCATCGGAACCAGGGAAGTGCCGATATAACCGCCGGCGCCGGTGACCATCACACGCTGCATAATCTATTCCTCGGCTGGTGCAAAGTTGGGCAAAGCACAGACCCGCGATTCCCGCGATAAATGAAAAACCTGTGCGATGACGTTATTTTGTTCAGGTCCGTATAAAGACCGGGCATCCACACTAGCGGACTGTGCCCATATTAAGCGAAGATCTGCGTTGCTACAGCTATCGCTTCGGTAGTTACTCGATATAATCGAACGGGACTGCGGAGCATTCGTTCCGTATTCTCTGAAGAGGGAAACGGGGTGCTCTTATCAGGCTCCCCCGTTCACTCGATCTTATTCCCGTGCGATACTCTCTAACGGGTGCCCTCTTCGAGATCGGCCGAAGAGAACATCCGCGTTTGGAAGGTGTCGGAGGAAACGTTTATTCGTCAGAAGGTGTCGGGCAGATCGCGAAGGCGCGGCTGCACTTTGTCCTTGTCCGACAGGACGGCGTCTTCAGCCGAAACCGGCCATTCTATGCCCAGGTCAGGGTCGTTCCACAGCAGGCCGCGGTCGTGGCTCGGCGCGTAGAAGTTGGTCACCTTGTAGATGACCTCCGTATCCGGCTCGAGCGTTACGAAGCCGTGGGCGAACCCTGCGGGAACCAGGATCTGACGGCCGGTTTCGGCATCCAGCCGGGCCGAGACGTGCTGACCGAAAGTCGAAGACCCACGGCGCAGATCGACCGCGACATCCAGGATGGCCCCCTTCACGACCCGGACCAGCTTGTCCTGGGCATAGGGTTCGAGCTGGAAGTGCAGGCCCCGGATCGTGCCGGCGGGAGCCGACAGCGAATGGTTGTCCTGCACGAATTCCTTCGTGAACCCGATGCCTTCCAGCACCTTCCTGTTGTAGGTTTCGACAAAGAAGCCGCGATGATCGCCGAACTTGCGGGGCGTCAGCAGTTTCACGTCCGGAATGGCCGTTTCGACGATTTCCATGGATGACCTGGATCAGAAGAAGCGTTCGGGGATGCGCACGACGTCGTCGGGCAGCACCTGGGTATTGATGGGCGCGCGGCGCTCGATCTTCTCGGCGTCGGTGCCGCGGGTGATCAGGATATAGTCCTGCTGGCCGCGATAGGTGTAGCCGCCGGCCATCGCGACGGCGGTGGTCGCGGTCATGCCGTTGACGTAGGGATACTGGCCGGGCTTGGTGACTTCGCCGATGATGTAGAACGGACGGAAGGTCACGACTTCGGCGCTGACCCGCGCATCGCGGACATAACCTTCGTTCAACTTCTGGGCAATGCTCGTTTCAAGCTGGCGAGCGGTCTTTCCCTTGGCATTTATTTCGCCAACGAGCGGCATCGCGACATAACCGGCACCGTCGACGCGGAAAGTGCCCGAAAGCTGCTCCTGGCCGAATACAGTGACGCGGACTTCGTCGCCGGCGCCCAACTGGTATTCGCCAACGGAGGCTGTTTGTGTTTCGAGCGGCGCGTTCGAGCCGGTATTCTGGCACGCCGCCAGTGCAACCGCCACGACGCAGCCCGTCGCGACTTTCTTCCAGGTAGCAAAAAACATCGGTTCCTCTTCTCTGGGCCTTGCCGAATAGTCTGGGCCGGACCGTTTGGCTTGCCGGAGCGGCCATCGGATCAAGTCCGACAGCGGTCCCAAGCAATCCCTTACGACCACACGAATACTATCGGTAAAGGCGCTAAACTGAAAAAGAGTAGAGGAATTAAGCCGATGGCAGTACAGAAGGACAATCAATAATCTTTTTCAAGGCATCACTGATATTCCTCGGCGGCCCCGAAATAACGGGCTGCCCACCCCACCTTTGTTTTAGCCTGAGAATTATCGCTCATATCGGAAATTTCGGGTTAGCTGAAACGAAAACGGCGCCTGCAAAGCAGGCGCCGCACCGTCCGGATAGCGGTTTCTCTCCGGTTAGAGCTGAGCACCGAGCCGAAGCAGGAACAGGTTCCGATCGTAATCCTCGCCGGGAAGGTTCGAATCACGCGTCGAATAGCTGTAGGTGCCGCGCAGATAGAAATTGCGGTTGATGTAGGTCGCACCGGCCTGGAGCAGGTAGAAATCCTCCTCCTGGGAGGTGTTCTGGTAATCGTCCATCTGGTATTGGGCAAGCGCCGACAATACGACGTTGCGCAGCAACTCGTGATCGACGCCGACCTGGAAGGTCGTGCGGTCGCGCGGCGAGGGAACGGCGCCGAAGCCTTCCTCGACCCCGCGGGTGACGTTGCCGCTGATCGAGGTCAGCTGAGTGACCGCATAATCGAGCTTAAGACCGTAGGCGAGCCCGGTGAAGTTGCTGAACTGCGATTCGTCGTAGCTGCGGGTCAGATAACCGACGAAGACCTCGCCGGTCAGCAGGTTGGTCAGGTCGAGCGTCGTGCCGACGACGGCCTCGTAGGTGTCGCTGTCGGGCTTGATCGTACCGTTGTCGTATTCGGTCCGGGTATAGGTGACGCGCAGGAAAGGCTGATAGCCCGGATACAGATCGTAGCCGACCTGACCCGTCGCGGAATAAGCCCACTTGTCCCGGTTGTCCTGGTTAAGCGTCGTCCCGGTGATCGACGAGACGTCGTCGTAGTCTTCGTTCTCCGCCCCGATGCCCACACGGCCGATCACACGGTTGAACCGATGCTGATAAGCCAGTTCCGCGTTGGTACGGGTGAAATCGATCGGCTCGCTGGCAGCCGTCGGCGAGTCGGGGTCGCCACGATCCTCGTGCAGCTTGCGATAGGAGAGATCGCCGGTCAGGAACGAATCTCCGGTCACGTCCAGCCGGCCGCCTCCGGTGAAGAAGTAGTCGACGTAGTTTTCACTGGTGTTGTCGGCATAGCGGCCGACATCGGCGCCCGCGCTGAACCTCAAGGCATGCCGGCTGAAGTCGGACTGCACCGTGACGGTCGGGAGAACCTGAAACAGGAAGTCGCCTTCCTTGTTGTTCTCGGTCGCGAACACGTTGTCGTCGTAGGTCGTGCCAAGCTCGACCTTCGGAAAGATCAGGAAGCTGCCGGCACGGACGCCCAGCGGGTCGAGTTCGGGCTTGGGGCGCTCGAGGACGCTTGCACCGCGTCGCAATTCCTGGGCGATAACCGTGGTGCTGGTCCCTGCCAGCAAAACAGCAGCGCCAACGACCAGTGGCAAAGTCTTAATCTTCATCGCCCCCACCGAATACGGAATTCCATTGAACATATAAAAAGCCTTTCGACCGGTTTTGCCCACCAGCCTGAAGTCAATGAAGCGAGAAACGGCGCGTTAGGCAACTACGCCG
>NZ_JCACHA010001183.1:0-4841 GCF_059503625.1 Skermanella sp. | reverse complement strand
TGACGTCCTTTACCGCGATGAAACCCTTGAACTCCTTGGTCAGACTTCGGGTTTCAAGTATGTGCTCACCCTGCATGCGCTTCCCCCGGTTGCACAGCCAAGCCGTGCATAGCTCTGTTCGGAGCTGTGTTATCGTTCTTTCGCTTGCATCGGTGCCTCTGATTATCGCGGCACCGGATCATTACCAAGCAACTGCAACTTAGCACGGTTGTATGGCAATTTCATAGTGTTTGGTGATTTTTCTCGATAATGGAAAGCTTTGAAATATAAGGGTAACCTCGGTACCGGAATGTGGTCATACCGGTTGAGAAACAAAATGCGCCGGCCCCCCGAGGAGGGCCGGCGCATTTTAGCAAGTCGCCGTTAGGTCGGCTCGAACCCGATCAGGCACGGCCGGGAGTGAAGGACGGCGGGTCGCTGGCCGGGAAGGACTCGTCCGAGGCCTCATCGACCCGATTCCACGGACGGTCGGGCCGTTCATCCGAGGAGCGGCGATCCGGGTTCAGGTAGTCTGCCGCGCGATCCAGATAGCCGCCCGGCCGCTCGTTCATCATCGCCTTGACCGCACAGTGACCGCTAAGGCCGCGTGCAGCCAGCAGACCGCCTGCGACGCCCATCACCGCCCCCTGGACACCGCCGCGACGAAGGCCGGCCGCGGCCAGCACGACGCCGCCGAGCATCGAGGTCCAGCGTTCGACCTGGGAAAGGTTCTCCTCCCCGCCGGCCACCTGTTCGTATATGTCGTTGATGACCTTGTTCACGCTTGCCTCTCCAATAGAAAATCCTGTTGAGCGAACAAGAAACGATTTGAGAGGCATTCCTGTTCCGTGGGCGGAGCGATGGGATGCCGATCAGCCGGGCGCAGGCAGGCCGCCGGCCTGGACGATGAACGATACGATCTCCTGCAGCCCCTGCCCCGTCTTCAGGTTGCTGAACAGGAATGGCCGATCACCGCGCATCTTGCGGGCGTCACGGTCCATTACGTCCAGGTTCGCGCCGACATGGGGCGCCAGATCGATCTTGTTGATGACAAGAAGGTCGGAACGGGTGATGCCGGGTCCGCCTTTGCGCGGGATCTTGTCGCCCGCCGAAACGTCGATGACGTAGATCGTCAGGTCGGCCAGCTCCGGTGAGAAGGTCGCCGCAAGGTTGTCGCCGCCCGACTCGACGAAGATCAGGTCAAGGTCGGGAAACCGTTTGTTCATCTGGTCCACGGCGGCGAGGTTGATCGACGCATCCTCCCGGATCGCCGTGTGTGGGCAGCCACCCGTCTCCACGCCGAGGATGCGCGACGGGTCGAGCGCGCCGCTGCGGGTCAAGAACTCTGCGTCCTCCCGCGTATAGATGTCGTTGGTGATCGCGGCGACATCCCAGGCATCGCGCATGCGCTTGCACAGCGAATCGACCAGTGCCGTCTTGCCGGAACCGACCGGTCCGCCGATCCCGACGCGGAGCGGTCCGGTATGGGACCTGACGATCGGGACAGCGCCGGAAGCTGGGTTTTCGATGGCCTGTGTCATGAGCGGAAGAGCCTCGTATATTGCGTTTCGTGTGACATGGCGGCCCAGTCGATCATCGGGGCACGCCCGCCGAGATCCTCGATCCGGGCATCGAGCGCGCGGGCCGCCGCCCGATGGATGATCGGGTCGAGTTCGGCTATTGCGCGTTGTCCGTCGGTCTGTCCCAGGGGAACGAGCCGCACTCCCGCCGAAACGAGATTGGCGGCGAACGAATGCATGAAACCGGCGAGGGCCATCTCCAGGGGCATCCCGGCGCAGGCCATGACAATGGCCACCGCGACGGCATGGGCGGGAGGACGCCCGGTCGTGGCGAGCACGGCGGTCCAGCGTGAGAGACCGTCGGGCGGCCACGTATTGGTCACGGTCGAGAGGAAAGCCGTCCCCTGCGCCGTGCTTTCCAGAGCCAGCTCGCTGCTGCCGCGCAGGACGTCCGCGCGCTCCGCCGCCCAGATCAAAGCCGCCTCGTCGCCGGCCTTCACAGCGCGGTATGCCGCTGCGAACAGGACGGCGTCGGTCCGGCCCGCTCCATGCTTCAGGATCGCCTCGACCCAGCGAACGAGATCCGCCCTGTTGAGAACATGACCGGACTCGACCGCGTACTCGATCCCGTGGCTGTAGGTGTAGCCGCCGATCGGGAAGGTCGGCGACAGCCACGCCATCAGCCGCGTCAGGTGCTCAGTGGTCGTGGTGAGCATAGGCGCCCGATTCAGGTGTGAAACCGGCGCGCAGCCGCACCACCTCCGCTCCCAGCCCGGTCAGCATGTCGGCGATGACATGGTCCCAGCGCAGCCGCACGGCGTCGCCGGCGATCTGGACCGGAAGGTGGCGGTTACCGAGATGCCATGCGATGCGGGCCAGCGTTTCGGGCGTCGGGCAGCGAACCTCCGCAAGGTCCTCCTCGGCGGCGCGCACGGTCAGCAGCGTGCCGTCGTCGAGTTCCAGCGCGTCGCCGTCGTTCAGCACGATGGCCCGTGCCAGATCGAGCAGGAAGGGATCGCCCGAGTCGTCGTTGAGCTGGATGCGGCGGCGGAACCGGTCGTCGAAGGCGAGCGTGACGCTTCCGGCGGCATCGGCTTGCGGCCAATGGCCTGCTGGGTGGACACGGGTGGCTCGGCGGAGCATGGGGAATGCCTCAGAACAGGAAGTAGCGCTGGGCGAGCGGCAGGACCTCGGCCGGCTCGCAGGTGAGGAGTTGGCCGTCGGCGCGGACCTCGTAGGTTTCCGGATCGACCTCGACATGCGGGGTCAGGTCGTTGTGGATCATCTGCTTCTTGCCGATGCTGCGGATGCCCCTGACGGCGACCAGCGGCCGATTGAGGCCAAGCCTTGAAGCCGGATCCCTTTCCAACCCTGCCTGACTGACGAAGGTCACCGAACTGGCCGTCAGCGCCCGTCCCATCGCGCCGAACATCGGGCGGTAATGGACAGGCTGGGGTGTCGGGATGGAGGCATTGGGATCGCCCATCAGGGCGCCGGCGATCGTCCCGCATTTCAGGATCATATCGGGCTTCACGCCGAAGAAGGCCGGCGTCCAGACTACCAGATCCGCCAGCTTGCCGACCGCGATGGAGCCGATCTGGTCGGCGACGCCGTGGGTCAGCGCCGGGTTGATCGTGTATTTTGCGATGTAGCGCTTGACCCGGAAGTTGTCGTTGTCGCCCTGCTCTTCCCCCAGCGCACCGCGCTGCCGCTTCATCTTGTCCGCCGTCTGCCATGTCCGGATGATCACCTCGCCGACCCGGCCCATGGCCTGGCTGTCGGAGGAGATCATCGAGAAGGCGCCGATATCGTGCAGGATGTCCTCGGCCGCGATGGTCTCCCGCCTGATCCGGCTTTCGGCGAAGGCGACGTCCTCCGGGATGCGCGGGTCCAGGTGATGGCAGACCATCAGCATGTCCAGGTGCTCGTCCACCGTATTGATCGTGAACGGACGCGTCGGATTGGTCGAACTGGGCAGGACGTTGGCGAGGCCGCAGACCTTGATGATGTCGGGGGCATGGCCTCCGCCGGCGCCTTCGGTGTGGAAGGCATGGATGTTGCGCCCCTTGAAAGCGGCGATGGTGTCCTCGACGAAGCCCGACTCGTTGAGCGTGTCGGTATGGATCGCGACCGCGATGTCCATGTCCTCGGCGACCGTCAGGCAGGTGTCGATCGCCTGTGGCGTCGTGCCCCAGTCCTCGTGCAGCTTGAGCGCCACCACGCCGGCGTTGACCTGTTCGACCAAGGCGGCTGGCTGGCTGGCGTTGCCCTTGCCGAACAGGCCGAAATTGACCGGCAGCGCCTCGATCGCCTGGAGCATGCGGTCGATGTGCCAGGGTCCCGGCGTGCAGGTGGTGGCCGAGGTGCCGGCCGCCGGCCCCGTCCCGCCGCCCATCAGCGTCGTGACGCCGCTATACAGCGCCTCTTCCGCCTGCTGCGGACAGATCGCGTGGATATGGACGTCCAGGCCGCCGGCGGTGACGATCTTGCCCTCGCCGGCGATGATCTCGGTCCCGGGGCCGACGACGATCGTGACGCCGGGCTGGACATCCGGGTTGCCGGCCTTGCCGATGGCGGCGATCCGGCCGTCCCTGATGCCGATATCGGCCTTGACGATACCCCAGTGATCGATGATCAGGGCGTTGGTGATGACGGTATCGACGGCGCCGTTGGCGCGGGTCACCTGCGACTGGCCCATGCCGTCGCGAATGACCTTGCCGCCGCCGAACTTGACTTCCTCGCCGAAGATCGTGTGGTCTGCTTCGACCTCCACGATCAGTTCGGTATCGGCAAGGCGGATGCGGTCGCCGGTGGTAGGGCCGAACATGGCGGCATAGTCGCCGCGATCGATACGATAAGCCATGGCGGACGCCTCCCGTGGTTTCAGAGCTTGCCGTTGATCTTGCCGGTGAAGCCATGGACTTCGCGGGTGCCGGCATAGGCCACCAGATTGACGGAGCGGGTCTGGCCCGGTTCGAACCGGACCGCCGTACCGGCGGGGATGTCGAGACGGAAGCCCCGCGCCTTTTCCCGGTCGAAGGACAGCGCGCCGTTGGTCTCGTAGAAGTGATAGTGCGAGCCGACCTGGATCGGCCGGTCGCCGGTATTGGCGACGTCGAGCGTGACGGCGTCGCGTCCGTCGTTCAGGACGATCTCACCGGGCTTGACGAACATCTCGCCAGGGATCATGGCGCAACCCTCCTTCAGCGAATCGGCAGGTGGACGGTGACCAGCTTGGTTCCGTCGGGGAATGTCGCTTCGACCTGGATCTCGTGGATCATCTCGGGGATGCCCGGCATGACCTGCTCGCGGGTGATGACCTCGGCCCCGTCGCGCATCAGC
>NZ_JCACHA010001182.1:0-4842 GCF_059503625.1 Skermanella sp. | reverse complement strand
TCAACAGCGTCGAATCAGAACGCGCGATTCCAAGCAACATCAAAGTGCTCTAGGTGGCCGCGCAGACTGGGTCCCGAGCGATGGCAACAGGCTGGTGCGCCAGGATGGTGGCTACTGGGCCGGCTTTGTTCCCCGGGCGCGCGATGGCGACCGCTACAAATTCTTCGTGGTGGGCGAGGGTCACAGCCGCTGGAAGCGAGATCCTTACGCTCTCGAACTAACAAAAATACCCGCCTATCCTCATTGCGACTGCATTCTGCGTGCAGCGGACAGTTACCCCTGGCGATCCTTCGATTGGCGCACGCCCGCGTTCAACGACCTCATTATTTATGAATTGCACGTGGGAACCTTCGCTGGGCCGGATCTTGGCCGACGATCCGGCACCTTCCTCGACGTTCTGTCGCGGCTCGATCATCTCCGGAGCTTGGGGGTGAATGCCGTTGAGCTCCTGCCGATTGGCGAGTTCGCCACGCCGCGGGGCGCGGGCTATGATGGCTCGGACTTGTTCTCGCCCGAGATGGACTACTGGCTCGGCGGCAATGAACTGGGCCCCTATGTTGGGCTGGTCAACGGATGGCTGCGCGCGGCCGGGCGACCGGAGCTCCGCTTCGAAGATCTCGCGCCACCCTTAAATCAGCTCAAGGCGATGGTCGATGTTTTGCACTTGCACGGTATCGCGGTGCTCCTTGACGTCGTGCACAACCATGTGGGCTATCAAGTCAAGGGGCAGGAAGAGAGCCTCTGGTTTTATGACTGCCGGGCCGACAGTAATCCGAACGATAGCCAGTTCTTCACCGAGCAGCAGCATGTCGGCGGGCCGGTATTTGCGTTCGGGCGTCAAGGGGTAAAACAGTACCTTATTGACAATTCCGCCTATCTCCTGCGCGAGTTCCGCATCGATGGCCTGCGCCATGACCGCGTCGACGTTATCCTTGGGGCGGGCGGCGCGGCGGGCGCGTCCTACTGCCGCGACATGACCGACACGGCTCACTTCGTCGCCGCTTCGGTGATCCAGATCGCGGAGAATTGGCCAGTTGATCCATGGGTCGTCCGTCCGGTCGCGGAGGGAGGAGCGGGCTTCGACGCAGGACGGCATGACGGACTCCGATACACCGTACGCGGCGCCCTGGCAGCAGCCTCGCTCGGGCGGGACGCATGGGTCGATCTCGGCGTCGTCGCCTGGGTGCTGGATCCCGTCCGCAGCCACGGCTACGCCGCCGCCTGGCGCGCGGTGCAGCATCTGGAAAGCCATGACGAGGCGCATAAGGACAAAGGGCCGAAGGCCCGGATAGCGACGCCTGGCCGGGGGTGGCGACGGCCGCTCGTGGTATGCGCAAAGCCGCGCGCGCGTCGCCTCCGGCCTGCTGATGACAGCGCCGGGTATCCCGATGCTGTTCATGGGCCAGGAGTTCCTGGAAAGCCGGTCCTGGGGCGACGATCCGAACTGGGACGGACAGCTCTCGTGGAGCGGGCTCGAGGATCGCGATCCCACCCTGGCCGAGTTCCTGCACTGTTTCCGCGATCTGGTATGGCTCCGCCGCCGGCACCCCGCGCTGCGCGGCGACCGCATCAACGCCTACCACGTCAACAGTTTCGAGCGTGTGCTCGCCTTCCATCGCTGGATCGATGGTCATGGGCGCGACGTGGTGGTGGTTGCCTCGCTGCGGGAGGAAACCCTCTACGGCTACCGGCTCGGCATGCCTAAGGCGGGTCGCTGGATCGAGTCGTTCAACAGCGATGCCTATCAAGGCTGGCCGAATCCGGGCGTTGCCGGAAATGGCGGCGAGGTCTGGGCATGGGCCGAAAGCCGCCACGGCCTTCCTGCCTCAGTCGTGCTCACCATACCGGCCAATGCAGTCCTGGTGTTGACCATCGACACCGGAGACCTCCCCTGATTCAAGGGTCGCACCGGGGACAGGGCCGTTGGGCAAGATGAAGCAGGGAGGTCCGCGAAAATGCCGTACAGCCCATGGATTGGACATCTGGTGGTGGGCAGCGTGCCGGGTAATTATGGGACGGTAAAGCTCCTGGTGGATGAGACGGCCGGACAGAGCTCCAACCTGCTCGTCACCGTGGAGATCGTCGCCGGTGGACTGGAGCCCGACGAGTTCGAGGTTGAGGTATTCACCAATCTGAACCGGCGCGACTTTGCTAAGCCGTTCGAGCCATTGGACCAAAGCGGAGACCCCGCCGCGTCCTACTGGATCGGCTTACCGATGCGAGCCGGCGGGCCCGCTGCTGCCAATCATGTCTTCCGCCTCGAGCTGCTGGTGACGACATGCGGCGCGTATCGCCTGACCGCACGATACCGGCGGAAAGGGGCCAATGGTTGGTGGTGGCACAATGATTTTACGCCTGATGCCGGGGCGTCCCTCCAGCGCGATTGCGCGATCGTGGTGAGCCCGGCGAAGGCGGCGCGCCTACGTCTCTATGAGGCTAATGCGCTCACCATAGAAGCGACCCGCGGGGGCTCGTACGAGAACCGCAGCACGCTTGACGACTTTCTGCCGGATCACGATTTTGACGGGTTCAACCCATTCCAGCTCGGCTATGTGCGGGAAGAGCTTGGTTTCAATGCCTTGTGGCTGATGCCGGTCTTCCCAATCACACGTTGGCGGTGGGATCTGCAGCGGTGGCAGTGGGCCGACAACGACAATCCTGGCAGCCCATACTCGACCCGAGACTACTGGAGCATCAATCCCTGGCTGGCCGACGACGGCACTGGCGGACGCGCGATGAATCTGTTCGCGAGGTTGGTTTCTGAGGCAAGCCAGATAGGACTGGACGTGTTCATTGACGCGGCGTTCAATCACGCTGGCCGTGACGTAATCTACGGGACGGGGGCGGTCGAGCTAGGACTCTGTCCCGCCGCCGAGCAGAATGGGTGGATCCGCGAGATGCGTCCTACCTGGTGCACCCGCGGCACGGAGTTCCTCGAAGGAACGGCGAATCCTCACTATCGCGAGCGTGCCGCCGATGGCTTCAGTTGTGCGGTCTGGGCTCCGGCGGATCGTCTCAACGAACATGTTTGGGACGACGCCAATGTAGACTGGTTCTTCGGTGATTACTCCGCATTGGGGCCGAAGGCCGGGGCCGGACGCGACCCCAAAGGCGATGCCGTACACCTCGACGACCCTCGCGGTGGCGCGGAAGACGAGCGCGACCTCTACTTCACGGATTTGGACCGCGATCCAGAAACCGCCCGGCTCTGGGAGTACTTCGCGTATATCCTGCCTTTCTGGCTGAGCAAGACGGCAAACCAGTTGGGGGGGCTTCGGGCCGATTTCGCGCAGGGCCTGCCGAACCAGTTATGGGAATACATTATCAACCGTTGCCGAGCTGTCCGCTGGGATTTCGTGTTCCTCGCCGAAGTTCTCGACCCTGATAGCGTCCAGTACCGCCTCAACCGCGTTTTCGACGTGCTTACTACCAAAGACCATTACCTTTATCGCGACAGCACCCTGACCACACCAGCGATCATCGGCTCGCTTGAAGCCGAGGCCCGGGTTTTCGGGCCTGGAGCGCTCATCATGCACAACGGCACGAGCCATGATGAAATGGGCAACGCCAACCGCTGGGCTATGGTCGGGCGCTACGCGATCGCAGCCGGCGTCTATGGCGTGCCAATGGTTTTCATGGGCCAACCCCTCGGGCTGCATGACAAACTGCCATTCCGGCAGAGCTGGGCGGATATGTACCAGGCATGGATTGCCCCCGATGCCGAGCGCAAGGCGGTAGCTGACATGTATCGCCGGATCAACGCGGCGCGCGACGCCGCACCGGAACTGAGATCACCCGCGCGTTATTTCCTGAATCAGAAGTCAGGCGGGCTCCACGAAACAATCTTCGCGGTCGCCCGGTGGACCGCGGCAGACGATGCCGACTCCGCCGTGCTCGTCTTCGTCAATCTCTCGACGAACCAGCCGAATGCCGCCCTGTTCACCGTACCGCACGAGATCGGGCTTGCTGGCCAGTATATCGCTCATAATCTTTTGGCGGACGATCCGGCAGCGTCGGTATGGCCGGGACCACGTTCGGCGGAGACGATCTACGAGGATGGAATCTACGTCCAATTCGCTTACCCGAGTGAGGTCCAATTCCTGAGATTGAGCCGGCTCGCTTTATGAGCCAATGTTTTGATCGGTCGGCAGCTTGGGTACGTTGCGCCCGATCCATGTTCAGGATCATGCAACGCGAACGCACTTCGGGCGGCTCGGCTTGATCTGTAAGCGCCTGCGGCGTTGGTGCACGGATTTGGCCAGTGGCGCCATCTTGTTGCATAGGTCGCTCGGTCGGGCGCCTCGGAGTCGGCTGGCAGAGAGGGATGCCCTTGAGCCGTGAGGGACGCTCGCCATACCGTTCAAGGTCAACGCCGGTCGCCGGCACCACATCCCCAAGCAGCGCCAGCAGGTCACCAACTGGGCTGAGTACGACGCCGGCTTGCGCGCCCGTGGCAGCCTGACTGTATGGTTCACGGCCGAGTTGACGTCGTGTTGCACGGGTCAGCCGCCTGGATGTACTGGCCCCTGCCTGTCGTCGGGATCACGCGGTGCGGACGTACTCCGGCCGTCCAAGCTCGAGCATATGGTTCAGCACCTTGGCGGCGATGGCCACCTCGGTCGCTTGCCGCCCATCCGTCTGCGAGCGTAGCCCGTCACCGATGACGCGCTTCCATCTCGAGATGTCAGCCTCGACCAGAGCACGCCAGTTGTACCCCGAGATCCTCTGCCAACTCATGCGGCCGCGCTCAGCGATGCATCGGAGATGCGCGTCCCGCTGCGTTGGTGGGTCGTGTCCCATTGCATGGTGTAGGAGCGATGGCTCCTGGCGGGCTGGGCCGCC